>NZ_JBHJQP010000016.1:0-68204 GCF_042262625.1 Streptomyces sp. NPDC056347
TGCTCCATCCCGGACTGACCACCCAGGAGAGCCGACAGCGAACCGTTCAACGCCGACGCGATCTCGTCCGACCGGCTCTTGAACGAGTCGAACGCAACCCGCCCCGAACCGTGGAACTTCCCCTCCAACGGCGCAGCCGCCTGCACCAGCTGACGGATCAACGTCCCCAGATCATCACTCGACCCGCGCGACTTCGACGACAACGTCGTCAGAACCTGCGACCCCATGTCGAACTTCATCCAGTCCCCCTACCGAGCTTGGCGAGACAATCGTACGGATCATGCCTATCAACCCCGGCCGGGCCGAGACAATCGGGATCCGAGGGCTGTGAAGAGGCTGTGACACGCCGGTTCCGCCTTGCGCGGGGGGCGAGGCCCGCTCGCGTGGGGCCGAGGCCCGCACGATGTGCCGGGAGGCGGACATGATGGCGGCATGACCAACCATGCGACCCGACAGACATCTCCCGTGCACGCACTGATCGTTGTGGACATCCAGAAGGACGCGACCGAAGGGGCGCGGGCGGTGCCCGACGCGGCCCGGCTGCTCGACCGGACGGCGGACCTGATCGCACGGGCGCGGAAGGGCGGCGCGCTCGTCGTCCACGTACAGAACGACGGGCAGCCCGGAACCGGGGACGAGCCGGGGACCCCCGGGTGGGCGCTCCACCACCCCGTCGAGGAGTCGGCGACGGAGACCGTGATCCGCAAGACCAGGGACGACGGCTTCCACGGGACGGCCCTGCAGGAGCTGTTGACCGGTGCGGGGGCGTCGGCGCTCGCCGTGTGCGGGGTGATGTCCGAGATGTGTGTGCAGGCCACGGCCCGTACGGCGCTGGAGCTGGGGTACCGGGTCGTCATGCCGCACGACGCCCATGCCACGCACGACATCCCGGCCGCGCCCGGGATCAGTGACGTGGTCCCGGCCGCCGCGGTCTCGCGGGTCGCGGAGTGGGGCCTCGGCAGCGACGTGGAGGTCGTGCCGTTCGCCGCCGACGTCTCGTTCGCAGCCCCGGACCCCTCGGCCGACTGATTCCGGTGCCCCGGGAACCGCGCCGCCCGCTTATGCCGTCCTTACGCGCGCGCCACCAAGCGCGGCCCGCGCACCGGTGCCTGATCCGGTGCCGTACCCGGTGCCGCGCGGGTCGTGCCACACCCGAGGACTTGAGGAGCAGCATGAGAGTGAACGGCAGCACGCGCCCCCACGGCGGCGGCCGGACCGGCATCGATTCCGTACCGCGCCGACGCTCCCGTACGGCTCTGCTGAACGGTACGAAGGCGGTGCTGGCGGTCGCGCTCGTCGTGGGCGCGGCCGGTGCCTGCAACAAGACGCCGAGCGACGGGACGCATGCGGCCAAGGACTGGAAGGTCGGCGACTGCGCCGGCCCCGACAGCAGTGCGAAGGACGCCTACCAGCCCCTGGAATGCGGCGACTCCAAGGCGACCATCAAGGCCCTGGAGGTCAAGGACGGAGCCATCTTCTCCGACTCCATCCAGTGCCCGGCCGGTACGGACGAGATCATCTCGGTGAAGGTCTCCTTCGGCTCCGGCAACGCCAAGGGCGGCATACCCAGCAAGACCATCTGCGCCCGCAACCTGTCCGGCGAGCACCCCGGTGACGCCGGTGCGGGCGGTGGCCAGTTGGTGAAGGGCGACTGCGTGACCGACCAGGCGAAGGAGGTGCCCTGCGCCGGGGGCGGCGGGAGCAAGGTCCTCGACCTGACGAAGAAGGCCGAGGACTGCCCGTCCGGCAGCACGCCGCTGGAGCTGTTCCCGAGCCCGGGACGCCCGTACGACGCGATCTGCACCGGCAAGGCCTGACGTCCGGAGCACGTCGTCCGGAGCGCATGACGTCCGGAGCGCATGACGTCCGGAGTGCGTGATGACCGGTACGCGTGACGTCCGGATGGAACGAAGTCCGGTACGCGCGGCGTCCGGAACGCCCGCTCCCGGGGGGCGTCGCGCCCGGGGTCAGGCCACGGCAGGCGGGGCGTCCGCCCCGCCTGCCGAACATTCCGCCTCCCGCTCCGGTTCCGGCAGCGCGAACCGTACGCCGGTCAGCCGCTCCGACAGCTCCCAGAGCCGGCGGCCTGTTTCGGGGTCCGCCGCGGCAGGGGCCAGCGGGACCCGGGCCGGGTGTCCGCGCAGCTCGGCCGGGCCGTCCGGCCCGATGAACTCGCCGCCCCGCACGTCCGGGTGGGTCGCCGCGTAGAGCTGCGGCAGCGCGCCGCGCTCCGGGGTCTGGGCCAGTGGGCGGAGCAGCAGCCCGTAGAGCAGCCTGACCGGGGCGACCGGGGTGCCCGTCTGGAGTCCGGTGGAGGTGTAGCCGGGGTGGGCGAGGAGGCTGAGCACCGGGCTCGCGGCCGCGGTCAGCCGTAGATGGAGCTCCCGGCCGAAGACCGCGTTGGCGAACTTCGACTGGTTGTAGAACTTCATCGGCGCGTACGAGCGCTCCCCGGAGAGGTCGTCGAGGAAGAGCCGCCCCTGCCGGTGGTTGGGCGAACTCACCGTCACCACCCGCGCCTCGCGCCCCGCCGTCAGGGCGTCCAGCAACAGCCCGGTGAGCGCGAAGTGGCCCAGGTGATTGCAGGCGAACTGGAGCTCATGGCCCTGGGCGCTCGGCGTCCGGGGCGGGGCCATCACCCCCGCGTTGTTGACGAGCAGGTCCAGCCGCGGGTGCTCGGCGCGGAGCCGCTCGGCGAAGGCCCGTACGGAGTCGAGATCCGCCAGGTCGAGGCGGCGCACCTCCAGTTCGGCGTCCGGCCGTTCGGCGGTGATCCGTGCCGCGGCCCGGCGGCCCTTCTCCTCGTCGCGGACGGCGAGGACGACCCGCCCGCCCCGGTGGGCGAGGGCTCGGGAGGTCGCCAGGCCCAGGCCGCTGTTGGCCCCGGTGACGACACACACCCGGCCGGTCAGGTCCGGGATCTGCTCGGTGGTCCAGTGCTGTTGCCGTGTCATGCGACACACGTTGCCCTTGGTGTCACTCGGTGTCAAGAAGTTCAGTAAGTGTCATCAAAGGCATGGGGTTCCGCTGTGCGGGTTACCATGCACGGGTGAGTTCCCGCCCGGAAGCGCCCGAAGGGTCGAACATGGCTGATACGTCCCAGGGTCCCGAGCTGACCATGGCCCAGCGCAAGCGCCGTCTCGTCTCGGGCGAGCTGACCGAGGCGGCCCTGCAACTGCTGGCGTCGAAGGGTTTCGACGCGGTCACCATCGACGAGATCGCGACAGTCGCCGGAGTCTCCAAGCGGACGTTCTTCCGCTATTTCGCGTCCAAGGAGGACGTGGTCGTCCAGTTCCTGGGCGACATGGGGGCCGGTATGCGCGAGGAGCTGGCGGCCCGCCCGGCCGGTGAGCGCCCCTCGGTGGCCCTGCTGCGGGCCGTCTCGGTCTCCCTCGCCGCCTGCGCCCACCCCGATCACGCCGAGCGGGCGCTGCGCGTGGTCCGGCTGATCCTGCGGACGCCCGCCCTGCGGGCACGCTTCATGGAGCGCCAGGCGCAGTGGTGCGACGACCTGACGGCGGAGCTGGCGCGGCGCCCGGGGCCCGGCGCGGACGACGGGCTGTATCCGAGGCTGGCCGCGGGCCTGACGTTGACGGCTTTCGACGCGGTGCTGGAGCGGTGGAGCGACGGGGACGGCGCCGAGGACCCGCTCGCCCTGCTGGAACGGGCCTTCGCCGTGATCGCCCCGGCGCTGGACGCGGGGACGGACGCCGGAACGGGCGCGGGCGCGGGCGCGGACGGCGCGGAGGGCTGAGCCCGGTGCCTCCCCGTCGCGCGGGCGGTCCTCCGGGCGCGGGACATGGGCACAGGGGCGTGAAGCGGCAGGCCGCGCGCCCCCCTGGCGGGTGTTTCTTCGGGCGTCCTGGAGTCATGGAGGCCCCGGAAGTGATGGAGTGCCAGAGCGCCGCATAGCACCTCACACCGACAACGGTTCGATGGGTAATCGGACTTGGCCGAAAGGCCACCCCGCGCGCACCGGATCGTACGCGTGGCGGACCCACCACCGGCCGGGCGGAGCGGGGAGAGTGGGGGGCCAGCGGTACGGACGACGAAGGAGGACCGATGACGGGTGTCGTGGCGAGCCGGCGGAACGGGGCGGTCGGGCAGTCCATGGAGCTCCTGGGCGCCAGGGACCGACTGCTGCGTGCGGGGCGGGAGTTGTTCGGCGCGTACGGATACGCGCATACGAGTGTCGAGGATCTGTGCGCCCGTGCGAAGGTGCCCGTCCACGTCTTCCAGCAGGAGTTCCTCTCCCGGGAGGTCCTGCTGATGGCGTTGTACGACGAGGTGGCGACCCTCGGGCTGCGCGCGGCGGAGAACGCCCTGATGGCGGAGGGCATGGAGGACTGTTCCACGGCGGTGCGGTGCCGGCTGCTCTTCGAGGCGTACGTGAAGGCGGTGACCGAGGACCCGTGCGCGGCCCGGGTGGCCTTCGTCGAGGTGCTCGGGGTGAGTTACGAGGTGGACAACCACCTGGCGACCTGGCGGGCGATGTGGCTCGAGTTCCTGAGCTCGGAGGCCGACCGCGCGGTGCGCCGGGGCGAGGCGGTGCCGAGCGACCACCAGGTGACCGTCTCGGTGCTGACCCACGCGGTGGACGAACTGATGGCCCACCACGGCCGCCGCCCCCGCCAGGTCGACGCGGAGTGGCTGACCGACGAGCTGACCAGGCTCTCGCTCTCCATGATCCTTTCGACCTGACGCGGGCTCCCGGGATCTGTGCCCGACGCGAGTGCCTTGCGCGTGTGCCGTGCGCGTGTGCCTACGGGGGCCCGGGCCGCGCCGGTTCGTCGGACGAGCCGAATAATGGGTGCATGGAAGACGGCACGGACCACCCGGACCACCTGGAACGACCGGACGACCACCCGGGCCGGGCGGAACGGCCGGACGACGAGATCACGTCGGTCCTGACCGGCGTCGGCCCGCGCCTGCGCGCCCTGCGGCGCCGACGCGACACGACCCTCGCCCAGCTCAGCGAGACCACCGGGATCTCCCTCAGCACCCTCTCGCGCCTGGAGTCGGGCGGCCGCAAACCCACCCTCGAACTGCTGCTGCCGCTGGCCAAGGCGTACGGGGTCCAGCTCGACGAGCTGGTCGGCGCCCCCGCCACCGGGGACCCGCGCATCCACTTCCGCCCCTTCACCCGCGACGGCATGACCTTCGTCCCGCTCACCCGGCACCTCGGCGGGCTCCACGCGTACAAGCAGATCCTGCCCGGCGGCCGGGGCTCCACCGGGCCGCTGGAACAGCGGGTGCACGAGGGGTACGAGTGGCTGTACGTGCTGGCGGGGCGGCTGCGGCTGCTGCTGGGGGAGCACGATCTGGTGCTGACGGCGGGCGAGGTCGTCGAGTTCGACACGCGTACGCCGCACGCCTGGGCCAGCGCGGGGCCGGAACCGGTCGAGTTCCTCAGCCTGTTCGGACAGCAGGGCGAACGGATGCATGTGCGGGCCCGGCCCGCCACGGAGCGGTGAGCACTCCGCCCGGTCAGGGGCGCGGGACGTACGGGCCGCCCAGGCCCCACGCCTGGTGCATCGCGTCGGCGAAGGCACCCGCCAGCGCGTGCTCGCCGCTGGGACCGGGATGCGTGCCGTCGTACGTGTCCTCGTGGATGTCGTAGCCCGCGGGGCGGGAGGCCAGCAGCACCGGGGACGCGGGCTCGTCGAGATCGGCGACGGCCTTCGCCAGCAGCTCGTTGAACCGGTCGCACTCGGCGGCGAACGGGGCGTCCGACTCGGCCCGGATGTTCGGGATCACCGGCAGCAGGACCATCCTGACGTGCGGATTCGCGGTGCGTGCCGCCGAGATGAACGCCCGCACGTTCTCCGCGGTCTGGCCGCTGTCCGTGTAGAACCCGAGGTCTATCAGGCCGAGCGAGACGAGCAGCACATCGGTGCGGTGCGCGGCCACCACGTCGGCGATCACCGGCGCCATGTGCAGCCAGCCCTCGCCCCAGCCGGCCAGGTGGGCGCGGGCCCCGGCGGGGAAGTCCGGCGCGCCGTACGCGTACGAGACGGGGGCGCCCGCGTCGGTGTCGTACAGCTCGGTGCGCGGTCCGACGATCGAGAACGGGGCGCCGAACGTGGCATCGAGGTGCTGCCACATGCGGTAGCGCCAGGTGAAGTCGCCGGCCCGGCCTATCGTCATCGAATCACCGACTGGCGTGAATCTCATGGCGTCATCATCGTGGATCGTTCCCACCGGCTGCGACGTGACGATGGACACTTGTCCCATGCCTTCGTACCTGACCGCACTGCCAGCCGCCGCGCTGCTCCTCCTCGCCGGGGCGGCCCCGGCCGCGGCGGAGGGCGGGGCCGACCGGACCTTCACCATCGAGGACCCCCGGATCACCGAGTCCAGCGGCCTCGCCGCCAGCCGCGCCCACCCCGGCATCTACTGGACGCACAACGACAGCGACGACGGCCCGTACGTCTACGCCGTCGACTCCCGGACCGGACGGACGGTGGCGACGATCACCATGAAGGGCGTCGGCAGCCCCCGCGACGTGGAGGCCATCTCCCTGGGCCCGGACGGCAATCTGTACGTCGGTGACATCGGCGACAACCTGAACGGCAGCTGGGACCACGTCTGGATCTACCGCTTCCCGGAGCCGAAGCAGCTGAAGGACGCCACGGTCACCGCCACCCAGTTCGACGTCAAGTACGCCGACGGCCCGCGCAACGCCGAGGCGCTGATGGTCCACCCGAAGACCGGGCGGGTCTACATCGCATCGAAGAACGAGAACGGCGGCGGGCTGTACGAAGGCCCCGCGAAGCTGGCCACCGGGACCACCAACGTCTTCCGGAAGGTCGGCGAGGTGCCGTGGGTGACCGACGGGGCGTTCTCCCCGGACGGCAGGGAACTGGTGCTGCGGTCCTACTTCAGCACCCGCGCCTACGCCTTCGAGAACGGCAGGCTCGGCGCCGACCACGCGGTCTCCGGCCCGCTCCAGCCGCAGTCCGAGTCCGTGACGTTCACCGCGGACGGCTCGGCGCTGATGTTCGGCACGGAGGGGGAGCGGAGCGAGGTGGTGCGGGTGGACGTGGACCGGGCCGGCGACGACGGGAAGTCCCCGTCCGGGCGCGGCGACTCCGCGGCCTCGTCCGCCGGGGCGGGCGGTTCCTCCGGCGACGGCAAGGGCCTCGGTACGACCGGCACTCTGGTGCTCGTGGCGGTGGCCGTCCTGGTGTTCCTGGGGGTGCGGCGGAAGAAGGGCTGAGCGCCGGGACGGCGGCGCTGTCAGTGGCGGCTGCCAGAGTGGGGAACGTACGCACCGCACGGGCGTACGCACGGCACGCGTGTGTCTGGAGCACGCGTGTCCGCACTACGGCATTCGCGAAGGGCACCTCAAATGGGTACGTGGGACATCGGCCATTTCGACAATGACAGCGCCGCGGACTTCTCCGGGACCGTGGACGACACGCCGCGGGCCGGACGGGAAGCGGTCGTCCGTGAGGCGCTGGCCTTCGCGGCCGAGGCCTCGGAGTACCTGGACAGCGACGAGGGGGCGGTCGCGGTGGCGGCGGCCGCACTGGTCGCCGCCCAGTGCCCGGGCGGCGAGGCGGTGACCACCGCGTACGGCCCCAAGGAACCGCTGCCGGACTTCGCCCCGGAGCTGCGCCCCCTCGCGGTGCGGGCGCTCGACGCGGTGCTGGGGAACGACTCGGAGCTGCACGAGCTGTGGGACGAGTCGGGGGACAAGACGTGGGCCGCGGGCATAGCCCGGCTGAAGGAGGTCCTGGCGGCGGCCCCCGCCGGCTGAACGGGGGCGGCGAGCCCGGCGGCGGCCGGTTCGGCCGGATACGGGGGTGGCCGAACCGGATGATCAGGTGCGGGGGCGGCCCGCCCTGACCAGCGCGTCGACGTCGAGTGCCACGGGGGCGCCGATGGAGTCGGGCAGCTCGGCCGTCTGGCCCGGGGCGTACACCTGGTGGCTGTCGTAGCCGCCGCCCATGGGCTCGGTCAGGACGTGCACCCGGCCGTGCTTGCGGTCGACGATCACGTACACCGGGATCTTGGCCTCGGAGTACGCCGCGACCTTGTTGCGCAGGTCGTTGTTGTAGTTGCTGGAGGTCACTTCCAGCACGAGGCGGAAGACGGCGGGGTCGTAGCAGTTGTTCTCGATGTAGTGCTCGTCGAGATCGGCGTCCACGAGGGCCAGATCGGGGATGGCGAAGTCCGCGGGGCCGCCGGGGAGCCATACGCCGATTCCCTGGAGAACCTCCGTCTCGCCGTCATCGAGCCCGGCCGTGATGAAGGGGCGCATGACCTTGGTCAGCACTCGGGCGTGCGGAGCGTCCGGGGACGGGGCCACGGTGATGACGCCTCCGATGATCTCGACGCGGGAACCCGGGTTCTGCTCCGCGAGCCTGTTGGCCGTCGCGAGCAGTGACTCCGGCTCACCGTCACAGGGGTGCTCGACTGCTTCTGCAGACACTGCGGGCCTCCTGAAGGGGTGTGGTCGAGGACATCATCGTAGGCCGGTCCGGGCGTTCGGGGGCGGATGTGCGTGCGTCACTCGGCCGGGTGAACGACGAGGGGCCCCGCGCCGATGCGCGGGGCCCCTCACCGGATGCCTGGTCCGGTTACAGCTTCTCGATCACGTAGTCGATGCAGGCGGTCAGGGCCTGCACGTCCGCCGGGTCGATCGCCGGGAACATCGCCACGCGCAGCTGGTTGCGGCCCAGCTTGCGGTACGGCTCGGTGTCGACGATGCCGTTGGCGCGCAGCGCCTTGGCGACGGCGGCGGCGTCGACCTCGTCCGCGAAGTCGATCGTGCCGATGACCAGCGAGCGCTTCGCCGGGTCGGTGACGAACGGGGTCGCGTACTTGGAGTCCTCGGCCCAGCCGTACAGGCCCCGTGCCGACGTGGCGGTGCGGCGGACCGCGAAGTCCAGGCCGCCCTGGCCGTTCAGCCAGTTCAGCTGCTCGTTGAGCAGGAAGAGCGTGGACAGGGCCGGGGTGTTGTACGTCTGGTTCTTCAGGGAGTTGTCGATCGCGGTCGGCAGCGAGAAGAACTCCGGGATGTGCCGGCCCGAGGCGTGGACGCGCGCGGCGCGCTCCAGGGCGGCGGGGGAGAAGACGCCGATCCACAGGCCGCCGTCGGAGGCGAAGGACTTCTGCGGGGCGAAGTAGTAGACGTCCGTCTCGGTGATGTCGACCGGGAGGCCGCCCGCGCCGGAGGTGGCGTCCACCAGGACCAGGGCGCCCTCGTCGGCGCCCGCGACGCGCTGGACGGGCGCGGCGACACCGGTCGAGGTCTCGTTGTGCGTGAAGGCGTAGACGTCGACGCCGGCCTCGGCCCGCGGGTCCGGGTGGGTGCCCGGCTCGGAGGCGATCACGGTCGGGGCGTCGAGCCACGGGGCGAGCTCGGCGGCCTTCGCGAACTTCGACGAGAACTCGCCGAAGTTGAGGTGCTGGGACCTGGTCTCGATGAGTCCGTGCGTCGCGATGTCCCAGAAGGCGGTGGAGCCGCCGTTGCCCAGGATCACCTCGTAGCCCTCGGGGAGGGAGAAGAGGTCGCGCACACCCTGGCGGACCGAACCGACCAGGTTCTTCACCGGAGCCTGGCGGTGCGACGTACCGAGAAGAGACGTGCCGGTGGCGGCCAGCGCGTCGAGCGCCTCCGTCCGCACCTTGGAAGGACCGGCGCCGAAGCGTCCGTCGGCGGGCTTGATGTCAGCGGGAATCTGGATATCGGCCACGAACCGGAGCGTAGTGCCTCACGGACACGGCCGAGCACCGTGTCCGTGAGATGAGATGCGCGCTCCGGCCCGTGGACGGCGGTCCGGCGGGCCGGATCAGCCGAGGGTGACCGGCAGGTCGTACAGGTCGTTCTGGGTGACGATCGGCTTGTTCCGCAGCTCGGAGGCGGGTACGGCGAGCTCCAGGGCGGGGAACCGCTCGTACAGCGCGGGCAGCGCCACACCGGCCTCCAGCCGGGAGAGCGCCGCGCCCGGACAGACGTGCGGGCCGTGGCCGAACGCGATGTGGCGGTTGGGGGAGCGGGTGATGTCGAACTCGGCGGCGCCCGGGCCGTGCTGCGCCTCGTCGCGGCCGAGCGCGCCGAAGGAGACGATCAGCGCCTCGCCCTTCGGCAGGACCCTGTCCCCGACCTGGACGTCCTCGGTGGCGAACCGGATCAGGACGTGCGAGGTGGGGGAGGACCAGCGCAGCGTCTCCTCGATCACGTTCTCCCACGGCACCTCGCCGCTCAGCACCCGCTCGCGCTGCTCGGGGTGGGTCTGGAGGGCGACGACGGCGTTCACGACCAGGCTGATCGTGGTCTCGTGACCGGCCGCGATGATCAGCTGGAGGGTGTTGACGATCTCCTCGTCGGTGAGCTGGTCGCCGTCCTCGGAGGCGGCGATCAGGGCACTGGTGAGGTCGTCTCCGGGGTTGCTCCGCTTGCCCTCGACGATCTTCGTGAAGTGCGCGCCGAGGTCCGCCATCATCTGCGGGACCTCCTCCGGCGGGGTCTGCGTCGAGAAGAACTTCTCGAACAGCTCCTTCAGCCGGGGGTGGTCGGCCTTGTCGACGCCCATCAGTTCGCTGATCACGTTCATCGGCAGCGGGTAGGCGAACTCGGCCTTCAGGTCGACCGGCTCGTCCTTCGGGAGGGCGGCCAGCCGGTCCAGGCTCGCGGTGGTCAGGGCCTCGATGCCCTCCCGGAGCCGCTCCACCCGCTTCACCGTGAGGGCCTGCGCGACCAGGGTGCGCAGCCGGCGGTGGTCGGCGCCGTCGACGGTCAGCATGGAGCGGCCCGGGTTGGCGAGGCCGATCAGCGGCCAGTCGAGCGGTATCTCGCCGCGCTGCCAGGCGTTCCAGACGTTGATGTCTTTCACGATCCGGGTGTCGGTGAGCAGCTGGCGGGCCTCGGCGTGATGGGTGACCGCGTAGCAGTTCACTCCGCCGGGCAGCTCCACCTCGGCGAGCGGGCCGGCGGCCCTGAGGCGGGCGCTCTCGCCGTCGAGGTCGGTGACGAAGGGGTCGAGGGCGATCCGGGTCATCTCTGGCCTCCGGCGTCGGTTCTGGTGTCGGTCGCGGTGTCGTGTGCCGCGTCGGGCCCGGTGGCGGGGCCCAGGGCGAGGGTGGGGGTGAAGGTGAGAGGCAGGTCGGTCAGGCCGCGCAGCCAGGGGGACGGGCGCCGGGTGAGCTGTGCGGCGGGGACGGCGAGGTCGATGTCCGGGAGCCGGTCGAGCAGCACTTCGATGCCGGTACGGGCGATGACCTCGGCGGTCTCCTGGGCGGTGAACGGGCAGCGGTGCTCGCCGTGGCCGAAGGAGAGGAAGGCGTTGTTGCCGCCGGTCATCGCGGAGCCGTCGGTGCGGATCTGCGGGTCGTAGTTGGCGGCGGCGATGCCCAGGAGCAGCATGTCGCCGGTCCGGATGTGGCGTCCGCCGAGGTGGGTGTCGCGCGAGGCCCAGCGGCCCGCGACGTTCTGGGTCGGGGTGTCCTCCCAGAGCACCTCGTTCATGGCCTCGGCGACGCTGTGCCGGCCTCCGGAGAGGGAGGCGGCGAACCGGTCGTCGGTGAGCATCAGCCGCAGCGAGTTGCCGATCCAGTCGGCGGTCGGCTGGTGGCCCGCGGCCATCATGACCATGAGGTCCTGCGCGACCTCCTCGTCGGTGAAGCCGCCGCGGTCGGCGAGCATCCGGGAGGCCACGTCGTCGCCGGGCTCGGCGTGCTTGTCGGCGAGCAGCTGGAACATGGACGTGGCCAGGTGCTGCTGGCCCGCCAGGGCCCGTTCCCGCCCGTCGATCATGTCGTTGAGCGAGCCGACCAGGGCTGCGCCGAGGGTGTCGTCGAAGCCGTAGATCCGGGCGAGGACGAGGGCGGGCAGCAGCATCGCGTACTCGGCGATGATGTCGGTGCTGCCGGTGGTGCAGAAGCGGTCGATGAGGCCGTCGGCGAAGCCTTCGGCGTACCGCTTCAGGGTGAACGGGTCGACGGCCTCCAGCGCGTCGCTGATCATCGCGGCGCGTTCGGTGTGGCGGGGGCCGACCGTGTAGAGGATCGACGGCTGCTTGCGGCCGATCATCGGCAGCAGGGGCCAGTCGCCGGGTATTCGGTCCCACTGGTTCCACAGGTCGGAATCGCGGCTGAAGAGCACCGGGTCGGCGGTGACCTGGTGCAGTTCGCGGTAGCCGAGGACCAGCCAGGCGGGTACGTCGCCGTCGAGGACGACCGGGGCCACGGCGCCGTGGTCGCGGCGCATCTCGCGGTAGAGCCGGGTCGGCTCGGTCTGGAAGCGGGGGCCGGAGAGCGGTACGCGGCCCTGGGATACGGGGCAGCCGGCGGGGGCCGCCGGGGGCTGGGTCACGGGGTGGGCTCCGGGGTCTTCTCCGGCAGGGTCGCCGGGCGGGCGGCGGACCGGGCCGGAGCCCCGCCCTTCGAGGACTTCGAGAGGGAGTGCAGGTACTCGACCAGGGTGATCAGTACGTACTTGCTGGACGAGCGGTCCCGCGCGTCGCACTCCACCAGCGGCACGTCGTCGGAGAGGGCGAGCGCCTCGCGTATCTGCTGTTCGGTGTGGAGCGGGCCGCCGAAGTCGTTGCAGGCCACGATGAACGGTGTGCCGTGGTGCTCCAGCCGGTCGATCGCGTACCAGGAGTCGGCGAGGCGGCGGGTGTCGGCGAGGACGACGGCGCCGAGCGTGCCGGAGAACAGCCGGTCCCACAGGAACCAGAAGCGCTCCTGGCCGGGGGCGCCGAAGAGGTAGAGCACGGAGCGCTCGTCGAGCGATATCCGGCCGAAGTCGAAGGCGACGGTCGTGGACGTCTTCGAGTGCACCCCGTCGAGGTGGTCGACGGCCTCGCCCGCGCTGGTCATCGTCTCCTCCGTGTTCAGCGGACGGATCTCGCTGACGGAGCGGACCATGGTGGTCTTGCCGACCCCGAAGCCGCCGACGACGACGATCTTCAGTCCGTTGTCGGCGGTCGCCTGCAGGGCGGCACGGTCAGAGGTTGCGGAGTCCAACGAGCACCTGTTCCAGGATGTCGGGGTCGGGGAGCCGGTCCGCGACACGGGCAGTACGGGGATGACGGGCGCTGATCCGTCCGGTGTCCAGCAGGTCGGACAGCATGATCCGGACGATGCTGACGGGCAGGCCGAGGCCCGCCGCGATCTCCACGACCGCGGTGGGGGACTGGCACATCCGCAGGATCGTCACGTGCTCCGACTGCATGCCGGGGGACGGCTCGCACTCGGAGACCACCAGGGTCACCAGGTCGAACGCGTCCGAGTCGGACCGGCTGCGGCCACCGGTGAGGGTGTACAGCCGGTCCGGCGTGTCGTCCCGGCCGGGCCGGAGGGGGCGGGGCCGGTTCATACGGTCGCGTCGGCGTCGGCCGCGTCCGCGCGGGCGCGCGGCGGGGCGCTGAGGTGCTCGCCCAGCTGCTCGACGAGCTCGCTCATGTTGTGGCCGATGAGGCCGACGTCGGAGTCCTCGGAGGCGACGACCGCCAGGTGGGCGCCGTCGCCCGCCTCGACGATGAACAGCACCCCGCCGTAGAACTCGGCCATCGCGGACCGTACGCCGCCGGTGCCGTCACCGAACTCGACGGACGCGCCGTGCGACAGGCTCTGGATACCGGCCGAGATAGCGGCCAGCTGGTCGGCCTGGTCCACGGACAGCTCGGGGGTGCGGCACAGCTTGAGGCCGTCCCTGGACAGGACGAGGGCGTGACGAGTGCCGGGGGTGCGCTCCAGGAGCCCCTCCAGCAGCCAGTTGAGCTTCTCGTCGGTGGTGGCGGTCATCGGGTGTTGCCTTCTTCCGGGTGCGGGGAGTTGGAGCGGACGGCCCTGCGGAAGCTGCTGAAGCGGGCTGCCTGTTCCTTGGGGTCGGAGGTACGGGGCCGGGGGGCCGCGGAGCCTTCGGCCTGGGCCTGGGCGGCGCGGGCCTCGGCTGCGGCGAGGGTGCGTCCGCGGGGTCGCTTGGGCAGCCCGCTCTCGCCGAACCGGGGGAGGCTGCCGGTGGTCTCGGACGCGGTGGCGTCGGTTCCCGAGGCCGCCGCGCCGGCTGCTCCCGGGGTCGTTCCGGCGCCCGTCTCCGGGTCCTTCGCACGCTCGGCGCCGTCCGGGCCGGCCGGTGCGGTGCCGTGGGCGGGCTCCGGTTCGGGCACCGGCGCGGTCAGCGGTTCCGGGGCCGGCGCGGGGGCGGGCACGGGGGCCGTGGCCCGGGTGAGGAGCTCCTGCGGGAGCATCATCAGGGCGCCGGTGCCGCCGCGGGCGGAGGGCCGGAACGAGACGGTCAGCCCGTGCTTGCGGGCGAGCCGGCCGACGACGGCGAGGCCGAGACGGGTGCCGGACAGGCCGGTCAGGTCCTGGTCGACGGCCGAGACCGCGCGCTCGGCGCGGCGCAGCTGCACATCGCTCATGACCAGGCCGCTGTCCTCGACGGTCAGCACGATGCCTGCCGGGACCTCCTCGACGTACACGTGGACCTCCGCCGTGGGCGGCGAGAAGTTGGCGGCGTTGTCGAGGAGCTCGGCGAGCGCGTGCATGATGCCCTCGGCGGCGTGACCGGCGACCGCGACATCGCTGGTCGAGTGGAGGCGTACGCGCTGGTAACCGCTGATCCGGCCCATCGCGCCGCGCAGGATCGACTCCATCACGATCGGCTTGGCCCAGCGTCGCCCGGAGCGGGCGCCGGTCAGTACGGCGATCGAGTCGGCGAGCCGGCCCGCCTGGGCGGTGCGGTGGTCGAGGTGGAGCAGGTCGCCGAGGACGTCCTCGGCGGAGTGCCGGTGCTCCATCTCGCGCAGGTCGGCGAGCATGCTGGTGGACAGGGCCTGCATCCGGCCCGCGGCGTTGGCGCAGGCGGCGACGGCGGCGGAGCGCTCGGTCTCGCTGCGGGTGGCGCGGGCGGTGAGGCGGGCGATGTCGGCGGTGAGCCGGGCGGACTCGGCGGCGGCCTGCGCGGTGAGCCGGGCGGTCTCGGCCTCGGCCGCGGACCTGACCCGGGCGGTCTCGGCGGCCGCGGCCGCCTTGATCCGGGCGGTCTCCGCGGTGAACCGCTGGCCCTCGGCCGCGGAGGCGGACACCAGTCGGCTGATCTCACCGGTGAACCGCTGGGTCTCCGAGGCGAGCCGGGCACGCTGCCGCTTCACCTCGGCGCGGGCACGGACGGCGACGGCCACGGCGGTGGACAGCAGCACGGCGGCTCCGCCCAGACCCCAGGCCAGCTCGGTCCGCATCGAGTCGGGGGCGGCGAGGACCGCCCACAGGCACAGGGAGCCGGTGACGACCAGCGATATCAGCAGGGCCACTGCGGTCGGCCGGGATGAGGCGCTCAATGGGGGTCCTTGGGAGCGGACGGGTGCGGGCGGAGTGAACCGGTACGGACGGGGCGAACCGGAACGGGCGATGGGTGGATGGATCGGGCGGATCGGGCGGAACGGGCGGGTCGAACGGCTCACGAAAGGTCAGTCCGGCACGTCAGACGCAAAAGCGACAACTGGAGCTGACAATTCCAAGCTAAGTCCTGGTCACTATATGAGAATTGACGCTCCCTTTGGGAAGACCTTGTGGTGTTCTCTGTTGCGTATGTGACTACGCCTCCGATCTATTCCGGCGTACTGACGTATTCGGGGAAAACGAGCGGCGCCGGAGCGGCAAGTGACCCGATCAACGGCATCCTGGTCCCCATGGCAGCGGCACAGAACCCGACGGGACCCGCCGAACTCGCGCAGGCGCTGCGCGCCGCCCTCCGTGGCGAGGTCGAATTCGACTCCACCGCACGGGCGTTGACGACCATGGACGCATCCAACCACCGCCGGGTGCCGCTCGGCGTCGTCCGTCCGCGTGACGCCGACGACGTCGCCGCCGCCCTCGCCGTCTGCCGCGCGCACGGTGTGCCGGTGGTGCCGCGCGGCGGCGGCACCTCCATCGCGGGCCAGGCCACCGGGTTCGGCGTGGTGTTCGATCTCACCCGCCACCTGGACCGGCTGGTCGACCTCGACCCCGCCACCCGCACCGCCGTCGTCCAGCCCGGTCTGGTCCTCGACGCGCTGCGCTCCGCCGCCGCCCCGCACGGCCTCACCTTCGGCCCCGACCCGTCGACCCACAGCCGCTGCACGCTGGGCGGCATGATCGGCAACAACTCCTGCGGCGCCCACTCGGTCGCCTGGGGCACCACCGCCGACCAGGTGCGCGAGCTGACGGTGGCCCGCTACGGCGGCGACACCCTGCGCGTGGGCCGCGGCACGGTCCCCGCCCCCCTCGACGGCCCGGGCGGCCGGGGCGGTCTCTCCGCTCTCGTCCGCGAGAACCTCGCCCTGCTGCGCACCGGCTACCCGGAACTCCCGCGCCGCATCTCCGGGTATGCCCTCGACGCCCTGCTGCCCGAGCGCGGCACCGATCTCGCCCGCGCGTTCTGCGGCAGCGAGGGCACCCTCGGCGTGGTGACGGAGGCGACCGTACGGCTGGTCGAGGCCCCGGCCGCCCGCGCGCTGGCCGTGCTCGGCTACCCGGACGAGTCCGCCGCCGCCGAGGCCGCCCCCGGCCTGCTGCCGCACCACCCGCTCACCGTCGAGGGCATGGCCGCCGACCTCGTACGCGAACCGGCCGGGCTGCCGCGCGGTGCGGCCTGGCTCTTCGTCGAGACCGGCGGCGCCACCCCCGCCGAGGCGCGGGCCCACGCCGAACGCGTCCTGCGAGCCGCCGACGCCCTGGACGCCGCCGTCGTCACCGACCCCGCCGCCCAGCGGGCCCTGTGGCGCATCCGCGAGCGCGCGGCGGGCACCGCGACCCGGATGCCCGACGGCACCGAGGCCTGGCCCGGCTGGGAGGACTGCGCCGTACCCCCCGCGCGCCTCGGCCCCTACCTCCGCGACTTCCGGGCCCTGCTCACCGACCACGGCCTGCGCGGCACCCCGTACGGGCACTTCGGCGAGGGCTGCGTCCACGTACGGATCGACTTCGACCTGCTGGACCCCGAGGGCGTCGCCCGCTACCGCCGTTTCTCCGAGGAGGCGGCGGATCTGGTCGTCGCGCACGGCGGATCGCTCAGCGGCGAACACGGCGACGGCCTGGCCCGCGCCGAACTGCTGCCCCGCATGTACGGGGACGAGCTGGTCGCCCTCTTCACCCGCTTCAAGGACATCTGGGATCCGGACGGCGGCCTGAACCCCGGCGTCCTCGCCCGCCCCGCCCGCCTCGACGAACACCTCCGCTTCGACGTGCTGCCCAGGCGCCCGGTGGACGTCGCCTTCGGCTATCCGCACGACGGCGGCGACTTCTCCGCCGCCGTACGCCGCTGCGTGGGCGTCGCCGCCTGCCGTACGCCGGTGCGGGCACCGGGCCCGGGCGTGATGTGCCCGTCGTTCCGCGCAACCGGCGAGGAGGCCCACTCCACCCGGGGCCGGGCCCGGCTGCTCCACGAAATGCTCGCCGGAGAAGTGATCACCGACGGCTGGCGGTCCACGGAGGTGCGCGACGCGCTCGATCTCTGCCTCTCCTGCAAGGGCTGCCGCTCGGACTGCCCGGTCGGCGTCGACATGGCCACGTACAAGGCGGAGTTCCTCCACCACCACTACCGGGGACGGCTCCGCCCCGCCGCCCACTACGCGATGGGCGGGCTCCCCCGGTGGCTGCGCCCGGCCGTCCCCCTCGCCCCGGTCCTCAACACCCTGGCCCGCCTCCGCCCCCTCGCCGCCCTGGCCAAACGGCTGGCCGGGATCGCCCCCGAGCGCACCGTCCCCGTCCTCCCGCACCGCACCTTCACCCACTGGCTCGCACGGCGCCGGGGCAGGGAACCGGAGATCCTCTCCAACGACCAGGTGGTCACCCTCTGGCCCGACACCTTCACCGACCACCTCTCGCCCGAGGTCGGCCGGGCCGCGGTCCGGGTCCTGGAGGCGGCGGGCCGCACCGTGCTGCTCCCCGGCGGCCGGGGACTGTGCTGCGGCCTCACCTACGTCTCCACGGGGCGGCTCGACCGGGCCCGCGCGGTCATGCGCCGCACCCTGGACCGGATGGGCGCCACCCCGGGCGACCCGCTCGTCGTCCTCGAACCGAGCTGCGCCGCCACCCTCCGCACCGACCTGCCCGAACTCCTCCCCGATGACCCCCGCGCGGCCGAACTCGCCGCCTCGGTAAGGACCCTGGCCCAGTACCTGGAGGAGTACGCCCCCGACTGGCAGCCACCCCGCCTGGACCGCCCGGTCGCCGGACAGACCCACTGCCACCAGCACGCCGTCCTGGGCGATGCCGCCGAACGCCGCCTGCGCGAACGGGCGGGCCTGACCGGCGAGCTGAGCGGCGGCTGCTGCGGCCTGGCCGGGAACTTCGGCTTCGAACGCGGCCACTGGGACGTGTCGGTGGCCTGTGCGGAGGAGACCCTGCTCCCCTCGGTACGAGCGGCGAAGCCGGGCACCGCCCTCCTCGCGGACGGCTTCTCCTGTCGCACCCAGCTCGCCCAGCTCGGCCACGTACGCGCCCGCCACCTGGCCGAACTCCTCGCGGAGGCGCTGCCTCCGGAGAGCCCCCGACGCCCCGGGCCTTGAGTCCCGGGGCCCGGGTTCCGGGCCCGCTCCTCAGCCGGCGGCGCCGTGGGCCACGACCTCGTGGGCCAGGGCGAGCAGGGCCGGCAGGGCCGGATGGCCGGGGGCGTCGCGGTGGGCGAGGAGTACGGGGACGGGTGGGGCGTCGACGAGGGGGCGGTAGGTGACGCCCTGGTGCGGATGTATGGACGCGGTGGAGGCGGCGGAGACCCCGACCCCGCGTCCGGCCGCGATGGCGGTGAGCCAGTCGTCGGTGTTGGCGACCGTGAGCGTCGCGGCGGGCCGCCCGCCCGGAGGCCACAGCTCGACGGTGGTGGTGCCGGAGACGGTGTTGAGGACGACGGTCTCGCCCGCCAGGTCGGCGAGCCGGAGCGCGGGGCGCGCGGCGAGCGGGCCGTCCGAGGCGACCGCCGCCACCCGGCTCTCGTCGAACAGCACCTCGGTCACGAGACCGGGCGCCTCGACCGGCCCCCGCAGCAGTGCCGCGTCGACCTCGCCACGGGTGAGCCCGGCGGTGCGGTCGTCGATCCGCAGCAGTTCCAGCGGGGTTCGCGGATACCGCTCCTGCCAGCGGCGCAGCAGCGGTGTGGTGTACGGGCCGAACGCCGACCAGGCGTGACCGAGCCGCAGCGGCCAGCGGCGCAGCCCGTCGGCGTCCAGCGCCTCGTCGAAGGCGGCGACCGCCGCGGCGGCCTTGTCGCGGAAGACGACGCCCTCGGGGGTGAGGGCGAGGTGGTGGGTGGACCGGTCGACGAGCCGGGTGCCGAGGCGGCGCTCCAGGGCGGCGAGGGTCCGCGAGACCGCGGGCTGGGTGAGGCGGAGGCGGGCGGCGGCGCGGGTGACGCTGCCCTCGTCCGCCACCGCGAGGAAGGCGCGCAGATGCCGTACCTCGATGCCGCGGCCGGTGCTCTCCCCGGAACGTCCGATGCTCATGCGCGCGGAGCATAACCGGAAGTCGTCCGACATTTCACTTGGCACGCGGAGGTACCTACCGTAAGAGGACGTACCGAACGAACAGCGGTGCGATTCGGGGTACCGGAAAGTGCAGTACCTTCGATCGGACAGTCCAATGGAATGGACTTCGAATGTGGGAGGGACACCGCAGGTGAACGACCAGCGCAGTGCGGCAGGTGCCATATCCGTCGCCGCACCCGAGGCGGCTGCCGTGCCGGATGGTGCCCCGGGCTCCGGTGGGCGGCGTGCGGCGCTCGGCCCGGTCGCGCTGGTGGTCGCGGGCGGGCTCTCCGTCCAGTTCGGTTCCGCCGTCGCGGTGCTGCTGATGCCGAGGGCCGGCGCACTCGGCGTCGTCACCCTGCGGCTGGCCGTGGCCGCGGTGGTGATGCTGATCGTCTGCCGGCCGAAGGTGCGCGGGTACGCGCGTGCGGACTGGGGCACGGTCCTCGCCTTCGGGCTGGCCATGGGCGGCATGAACACGCTCTTCTACCAGGCCGTCGACCGCATCCCGCTGGGCGCGGCCGTCACCCTGGAGGTGCTGGGGCCGCTCGTCCTCTCGGTGGTGGCCTCGCGCCGTCCGGCCAACGTGGTGTGGGCGGGCCTCGCGCTGGGCGGTGTCGCGCTGCTGAGCGGCGGCGGCCTCGACGGCCTCGACCCGGTCGGCGCCGCCTGCGCGCTCGGTGCGGGAGCCATGTGGGCGACGTACATCGTCTTCAGTGCCCGCACCGGCCGTCGCTTCCCCCAGGCGGACGGGCTGGCCCTGGCCCTGGTTGTCGCCGCGCTCGTCTCGCTGCCCCTGGGCGTCATGGAGGCGGGGTCGAAACTGCTGGTTCCGTCCACGCTGGGGCTGGGCGCGCTGGTGGCGCTGCTGAGTTCGGTGCTTCCGTACACCCTTGAGCTCATGGCACTGCGCCGTCTGCCCGCACCCACCTTCGCGATCCTGATGAGCCTGGAACCGGCGATCGCGGCCACGGCCGGATTCCTCGTCCTCGACCAGGCCCTGTCGGCCACCGACGCGCTGGCCATCGCCCTCGTCATCGGGGCGAGCATGGGCGCGGTGCGCGGCCAGACGCGACGGATGAAAGCCCGCGAGCGCGCCTGACGGCCCCCGGGACGGACTTGCGGCGGGCCCTTGTCGGGCCGGGCCCGCGCACGGGACCATGGCGGCCCATCACGCGTGATCCGGCCGGGGAGTCCCATGATTGTCGTCGCCGCCGTCTATTTCGTTCTCGCCGTCGGCGCGTCCGTGGCGTTCGCGAGGGGCGCCGACCGCAACCTCGACGGGCCCCGGCTCCGGGCGCTCTGGGCCGAGAACCGCACCGCCGAGGCCCGCTGCACCGCCGTGCGCACCGAGGAGGCCCAGGACGCCGAGGGCGGCTTCGTCACGCACCACCACCCCACCCTGGAGTTCCGCACCG
Source organism: Streptomyces sp. NPDC056347 (assembly GCF_042262625.1). Lineage (NCBI taxonomy): Bacteria > Bacillati > Actinomycetota > Actinomycetes > Kitasatosporales > Streptomycetaceae > Streptomyces > Streptomyces sp. NPDC056347. Next base: position 20,876 of record NZ_JBHJQP010000016.1, read on the forward strand.
ACGACGGGCGCACCGTCAGCTTCGAGGAACGGAACGCCCGCGTCTCCCCGGCCGAGGGCGACCGCGTGACCGTCCACTACAGCGCCGCGGACCCGGAAGGCGCGACCACCCGGGCCCCGTCCTTCGCCGTCCGCCACGCCAGGGCCCTGATCGTCGGGACGGGCAGTGCCTTCGCCCTGGTCACGGCGACCGTGCTCGCCCTGGTGTTCTGACGTAGCGCCCCCGGCCGTGCCTGCCCGGCCGGGAATCCGCGGTCATAAATCATGCAAGCGTGCTTGCTTGTTTATTGGTGCGCTGTCATGCTCCTGGGCACACCGCCAGGCCCCGAGGGGAGCGCACCGTGTCCCAAGTCGCAGCCGTGATCGGCGATCTGCGCGACGAGAGCGAGGAACTCGACGAGCTGGTCAGCGGGCTGAGACCCGACCGGTGGTCCGCGCCGACACCCGCCCCCGGCTGGGACATCGCCCGGCAGATCGCCCACCTCACCTGGACCGACGAGGTCGCGCTGCTGGCCGCCACCGATCCGGACGCCTTCGCCGCGGCGGTGGCCGAGGCCGAGCGGGCGCCCGACTCCTTCGTCGACCGGGGCGCCGAGGAGATCGCCGCCGCCCACACCCCGCAGACCCTGCTCGCCCGCTGGCGCGAGGGGCGGAAGCGGCTGGCGGCGGTGTTGCGGGACGCCCCGGCGGGCACCCGCATCCCCTGGTACGGGCCGCCGATGAGCGTCGCGTCCATGGCGACCGCCCGGCTCATGGAGACCTGGGCGCACGGCCAGGACGTCGCCGACGCCCTCGGGGCCGTCCGCGCCCCCACCGTCCGGCTCCGCCACGTCGCCCGGATCGGGGTGCGGGCCCGCGACTACGCCTATCTCGTACGGGGTCTGACAGCGCCCGGCGAGGAGTTCCGGGTCGAGCTGGACGCCCCCGACGGCACCACCGTCGCCTTCGGCCCCGAGGACGCGGCGCAGCGCGTGACCGGGCCGCTGCTCGACTTCTGCCTGCTCGTCACGCAGCGCGCCCACCGCGACGACCTCGCCGTCCGGGCGGTCGGGGCCGACGCCGACCAGTGGCTCGGCATCGCCCAGGCCTTCGCGGGGCCACCCGGGCAGGGCCGGGAACGCCGGGAGCACCAGGAGGGCAGGGCACACCGGGGGGACGGCGCATGACCGGCATACCGCGCACCCCCGGCGTCCTGCGGATCGGCAACGCCTCAGGGTTCTACGGCGACCGCTTCGACGCCCTGCGCGAGATGCTCACCGGCGGCCCGCTCGACGTCCTCACCGGGGACTACCTGGCCGAGCTCACCATGCTCATCCTCGGCCGCAGCAGGCTCAAGAACCCGGACCGGGGCTACGCCACCACCTTCCTGCGCCAGCTGGAGGAGGGGCTCGGGCTCGCCCACGAGCGCGGGGTGAAGATCGTCGCCAACGCGGGCGGGCTCAACCCGGCCGGACTGGCCGACGCGGTGCGGGAGCTCGCGGCGAAGGTCGGCGTCCCGGTGCGCGTCGCCCACGTCGAGGGCGACGGCCTCCCCGTACCGGAGGGCTTCCTCACCGCCAACGCCTACCTCGGCGGCGCCGGGATCGCCGCCTGCCTCGACGCGGGCGCCGACATCGTCGTCACCGGGCGGGTCACCGACGCGGCGCTCGTCACCGGGCCCGCCGCCGCCCGCTTCGGCTGGGGCCCCGACGACCTGGACGCGCTCGCCGGAGCCGTCGTCGCCGGACACGTACTGGAGTGCGGCACCCAGGCCACCGGCGGGAACTACGCCTTCTTCCGGGGCCACGACCTGCGCCGCCCCGGCTTCCCCGTCGCCGAGATCCACGCCGACGGCTCGTCCGTCATCACCAAGCACGACGGCACCGGCGGCGTCGTCGACATCGGCACCGTCACCGCGCAACTGCTGTACGAGACCGGCGGCGCCCGCTACGCCGGTCCGGACGTCACCGCCCGGCTCGACACCGTACGGCTCAGGCAGGAAGGGCCCGACCGGGTCAGGATCTCCGGGGTGCGCGGCGAAGCCCCGCCGCCCACCCTCAAGGTCGGGCTGAACCGGATCGGCGGCTGGCGCAACGAGGTCGTCTTCGTCCTCACCGGCCTCGACATCGAGGACAAGGCACGGCTGGTACGGGAGCAGTTCGCCGACGCCCTCGACCACTCCGGCACCCGGCCCCGGGAAGTGCGCTGGGAGCTGGCCCGCACCGACCGGGCCGACGCCGCCACCGAGGAGACCGCCAGCGCCCTGCTCCGGCTCGTCGTCCGCGACCCCGACCAGGAGACCGTCGGCCGGGTCGTCTCCGGCGCCGCGATCGAGCTGGCCCTCGGCAGCTACCCCGGCTTCCACGTCACCGCCCCGCCCGGGAAGGGCACGCCGTACGGGGTGTTCGAGGCCCGGTACGTACCGGCGGGCGAGGTGACCCACCTGGCCGTCCTGCCCGACGGGCGCCGCACGGCCGTGCCGCCCCCGGCCACCACCCGGCCGCTCCGGGCCGCCGACGAACCCGGGCTGCCCGCCCCCCTCACCGACCCCGGCCCCACCCGCCCCGCCCCGCTCGGCCGGATCGCGGGGGCCCGCAGCGGCGACAAGGGCGGGGACGCCAACGTGGGCGTCTGGGCCGCCGACGAGGACGCCTGGCGGTGGCTGGCCCACGAACTGACCGTCGACCGCTTCCGGGAGCTGCTCCCGGAGACCGCCCCGCTCACCGTCGTACGCCATGTCCTGCCCAACCTCCGCGCGCTGAACTTCACCGTGCACGGGCTGCTCGGCGAGGGCGTCGCCGCCCAGCACCGCTTCGACCCGCAGGCCAAGGCGGTGGGGGAGTGGCTGCGCTCCCGGCACCTGCCCGTCCCCGTGTCGCTGCTGGAGGCCGCGCGGGCGCGGGAAACACACCCGGCCACCCACGTACCGGAGGCGCACGCATGACCGCCCTGCCCACCGCGCTCGACACCACGGGCCCCGAATACGCCGCCAACCGCACGGCGATGCTCGCGAAACTCGACGAACTGGCCGCCGAACACGCCAAGGCGCAGGCGGGCGGCGGCGAGAAGTACGTGGCCCGGCACCGCGCCCGCGGCAAACTCCTGGCCCGCGAACGCATCGAGCTGCTGATCGACGAGGACACCCCGTTCCTCGAACTGTCCCCGCTCGCCGCCTGGGGCAGCGACTACGCGACCGGCGCCTCGCTCGTCACCGGGATCGGGGTGATCGAGGGCGTGGAGTGCCTGATCACCGCCAACGACCCGACCGTACGCGGCGGGGCCTCCAACCCCTGGACCCTGAAGAAGGCCCTGCGCGCCAACGAGATCGCCTTCGCCAACCGGCTGCCCTGCGTCAGCCTCGTCGAGTCCGGCGGCGCCGATCTGCCGTCCCAGAAGGAGATCTTCATCCCCGGCGGGGCCCTCTTCCGCGACCTCACCCGGCTCTCCGCCGCCGGCATCCCCACCGTCGCCGTCGTCTTCGGCAACTCCACCGCGGGCGGCGCGTACGTCCCCGGCATGTCCGACCACACCGTCATGATCAAGGAACGGTCCAAGGTCTTCCTCGGCGGACCGCCCCTGGTCAAGATGGCCACCGGCGAGGAGAGCGACGACGAATCGCTCGGCGGCGCCGAGATGCACGCCCGCACCTCCGGCCTCGCCGACCACTACGCCGTCGACGAGCAGGACGCGCTGCGCCAGGCCCGCCGCATCGTCGCCCGCCTCAACTGGCGCAAGGCCCACCCCGACCCCGGCCCCGCCGCACCCCCGAAACACGACGAGGACGAGCTGATCGGCATCGTCCCCGGCGACCTCAAGGTGCCCTTCGACCCCCGCGAGGTCATCGCCCGCCTCGTCGACGGCTCCGACTTCGACGCGTTCAAACCGCTCTACGGGACCAGCCTGGTCACCGGCTGGGCGAAGCTCCACGGCTACCCGGTCGGCATCCTCGCCAACGCGCAAGGGGTGCTGTTCAGCGAGGAGTCGCAGAAGGCCGCCCAGTTCATCCAGCTCGCCAACCAGCGCGACATCCCGCTCCTCTTCCTCCACAACACCACCGGCTACATGGTCGGCAAGGAGTACGAACAGGGCGGCATCATCAAGCACGGCGCCATGATGATCAACGCGGTGTCCAACTCGAAGGTCCCCCACCTCTCCGTGCTGATGGGCGCCTCGTACGGGGCCGGGCACTACGGCATGTGCGGCCGGGCCTACGACCCGCGCTTCCTCTTCGCCTGGCCCGGCAGCAAGTCCGCCGTCATGGGCCCGCAGCAGCTCGCCGGGGTGCTCTCCATCGTCGCCCGCGCCTCCGCCGCCGCCAAGGGACAGCCCTACGACGACGAGGGCGACGCCGCACTGCGCGCCATGGTCGAGCAGCAGATCGAGTCCGAGTCCCTGCCGATGTTCCTCTCCGGGCGGCTGTACGACGACGGGGTCATCGACCCCCGCGACACCAGGACCGTCCTCGGGATGTGCCTGTCCGCGATCCACACCGCCCCGGTCGAAGGCGCCCGCGGCGGCTTCGGCATCTTCCGGATGTGAGGCCCTGATGATCTCCACGCTGCTCGTCGCCAACCGGGGCGAGATCGCCTGCCGGATCTTCCGGACCTGCCGGGAACTCGGCATCGCCACCGTCGCCGTGTACTCCGACGCGGACGCCGACGCCCTCCACGTACGGGAGGCCGACACCGCCGTACGGCTGCCCGGCGCCGCCCCCGCCGACACCTATCTCCGCGGCGGACTCGTCGTACGCGCCGCGCTCGCCGCCGGGGCCGACGCCGTCCACCCCGGCTACGGCTTCCTCTCCGAGAACGCCTCCTTCGCCCGCGCCGTCCAGGACGCCGGGCTCCTCTGGGTGGGCCCGCCCCCCAAGGCCATCGAACTCATGGCGTCCAAGACCCGCGCCAAGGACCTCATGGCCGCCGCCGGGGTGCCGCTGCTCGCCCCCGTCGAACCCGGCCGGGCCACCGCCGACGACCTGCCGCTGCTCCTCAAGGCGGCGGCGGGCGGCGGCGGCCGGGGCATGCGCATCGTCCGCGAACTCGCGTGCCTGGACGGTGAATTGACGGCGGCACGGGCCGAGGCCACCGCCGCGTTCGGCGACGGCGAGGTCTTCGCCGAGCCGTACGTGGAACGCGGCCGGCACGTCGAGGTCCAGATCATGGCCGACGCGCACGGCGGGGTCTGGGCGCTCGGCACCCGCGACTGCTCCCTCCAGCGCCGCCACCAGAAGGTCGTCGAGGAAGCCCCCGCCCCCGGACTCGACGACGCCCTGCGCACCCGGCTGCACGACGCCGCCACCGCCGCCGCCCACGCGGTCGGCTACCGGGGCGCGGGCACCGTCGAATTCCTCCTCGCCGCCGACGGACGCCCGTACTTCCTGGAGATGAACACCCGCCTCCAGGTCGAACACCCCGTCACCGAAGCCGTCTTCGGGATCGACCTCGTCGCCCTGCAACTCCGCGTCGCCGAGGGCGAACCCCTTCCGGCCGCCACACCCCCGGCGCCGCACGGCCACGCCGTGGAGGCCCGCCTCTACGCCGAGGACCCCGCCCGCGACTGGCAGCCCCAGACCGGCACCCTGCACACCCTGGACGTACCCGGCGGCCCCGGCGTCCGGCTCGACACCGGGTACGCGGACGGCGACACCATCGGCGTGCACTACGACCCGATGATCGCCAAGGTCGTCGCCCACGCCGCCACCCGCGCCGAAGCCGTACGTCTGCTCGCCCGCACCCTGGAACGCGCCCGCGTCCACGGCCCCGTCACCAACCGCGACCTGCTCGTACGGTCCCTGCGCCACCCCGACTTCCGCGCCGCCCGCCTCGACACCGGCTTCTACGACCGCCACCTCACCGCCCTCACCGCCAAGGCACCGGAGGACGGGCCCCGCCGCGCCGCCCTGGCCGCCGCCCTCGCCGACGCCGCCGCCCGGCGGCAGGGGTCCGGGCCCGGCCCCGTACGCCTCGGCGCCTGGCGCAACCTCCCCGCGCCGCCCCGCACCAAGCGCTACCGCTCCGAGCCCGACGGCACCGAGTACGAGGCCGCCTACCGCACCACCCGCACCGGCCCCGTCCCCGACACCGGCGAACGCGTCATCGCCGCCACCCCCCACCACGTCACCCTCGAAACCGGCGACGGCCTCACCCACCACCACGCCATCGCCGTCCACCGGGGCACCGCGTACGTGGACACCGCCACCGGCTCGTACACCCTCACCCCCCTGCCCCGCTTCACCGACCCCACCGACCGCACCGAACCCGGCTCCCTGCTCGCCCCCATGCCCGGCACCGTCGTCCGCCTCGCCGACGGCCTCGCCCCCGGCGCCCGGGTCGAGGCCGGGCAACCACTCATATGGCTGGAGGCGATGAAGATGGAACACCGCGTCCTCGCCCCCGCCTCCGGCACCCTCACCGCACTCCACGCCACCCCCGGCCACCAGGTCGAGGTGGGCACCCTGCTCGCCGTCGTCACCGAACCCTCGGACACCGAATCCGCGGCCCCCGCGCCCGCACAGACTGAGGAGAACGCATGAGCACCGCCAGCAGCACGAGCACTCCCAGCACGTCGAGCACCGTCCTCGAAACCGAGGAGCAGCAGGCCCTGCGCGCCGCCGTCGCCGCCCTCGGCAAGCGCTACGGACGCGACTACATGACCTCCGTCGTCCGCGACGGCGCCCACCCCCGCGAACTCTGGGCCGAGGCCGCCAAGCTCGGCTACCTCGGGGTGAACCTGCCCGAGGAGTACGGCGGCGGAGGCGGCGGAATGGCCGAACTCTCCATCGTCCTGGAAGAGCTGGGGGCCGCGGGCAGCCCGCTGCTGATGATGGTGGTCTCCCCGGCGATCTGCGGCACCGTCATCGCCCGCTTCGGCACCGGGGCCCAGAAGCGGCAGTGGCTCCCCGGCCTCGCCGACGGCAGCCTCACCATGGCCTTCGGCATCACCGAACCCGACGCCGGATCCAACTCCCACCGCATCACCACCACCGCCCGCAGGGACGGCTCCGGCCCGGACGCCGACTGGCTGCTCACCGGCCGCAAGGTCTTCGTCTCCGGCGTGGACATCGCCGACGCCACCCTCGTCGTCGGCCGCACCGAGGACGCCCGCACCGGCCGGCTCAAGCCCTGCCTCTTCATCGTCCCGCGCGAGGCCCCCGGCTTCGGCCGCTCGCAGATCGACATGGAACTCCAGGCCCCGGAGAAGCAGTTCGAGCTGGTCCTGGACGACGTACGCCTGCCCGCCGACGCGCTGGTCGGCGAGGAGGACGCCGGACTCCTCCAACTCTTCGCCGGACTCAACCCCGAACGCATCATGACCGCCGCCTTCGGCATCGGCATGGGCCGCTACGCCCTGGACCGGGCCGTCGACTACGCGAAGACCCGCCAGGTCTGGAAGGAGCCCATCGGCTCCCACCAGGCCATCGCCCACCCCCTCGCCCAGGCCCACATCGAGCTGGAACTGGCCCGGCTGATGATGCAGAAGGCCGCCCGGCTCTACGACGACGGCGACGACATCGGCGCGGGCGAGGCCGCGAACATGGCGAAGTACGCGGCCGGCGAGGCCTGCGTCAGGGCCGTCGACCAGGCCGTCCACACCCTCGGCGGCAACGGCCTCACCCGCGAGTACGGCCTCGCCTCGCTGATCACCGCGGCCCGCGTCGCCCGCATAGCCCCGGTCAGCCGGGAAATGATCCTGAACTACGTCTCCCACCAGTCCCTGGGCCTCCCCAAGTCGTACTGAGACCCCCGCCACGAATCCCCCGCCACTTCCCGGAAGGGCCCGGACCGCCATGGCGCACGTGTTCCGCAGCGACCACCCCGACGTACCGCCGCTCGACCAGCCCCTGCACGACGCGGTCCTGGGCCGGGCCACCACCGACTTCGGCGACACCGTGGCCCTGATCGACGGAACGGACGACACCTCCGCCCTCACCTACCGGCAACTCGACACCTTCCACCGCCGCATCGCCGCCGGGCTGGCCGAGGCCGGGCTCCGCAAGGGCGACGTACTCGCCCTGCACAGCCCCAACACCATCGCCTACCCGGCGGTCTTCCTCGGCGCGACCCGGGCCGGCGCCACCGTCACCACCGTCCACCCGCTCGCCACGGCGGCGGAGTTCGCCAAGCAGCTCCGCGACTCCGCCGCCCGCTGGATCGTCACCGTCTCCCCGCTCCTGCCCACCGCACTGGAGGCAGCCGCCCGCGCCGGGGGCATCGAGCGGATCCACGTCTGCGACCGGGCCGAGGGCCACCCCTCCGTACTCGACCTGCTCGCCACCACCGCCCCCGAACCCGACCTCGCCCTCGACCCCGCCGAGGACGTCGCCGCCCTCCCGTACTCCTCCGGCACCACCGGCGCCCCCAAGGGCGTCATGCTCACCCACCGCTCCATCGCCACCAACCTGGAACAGCTGCGCCCCTCCATCCCCATGGGTCCCGGCGCCCGCATCCTCGCGGTACTCCCGTTCTTCCACATCTACGGGCTCACCGCCCTGATGAACGCCCCCCTGCGGATGGGCGCCACCGTCGTCGTCCTGCCCCGCTTCGACCTCGACCAGTTCCTCGCCGCCATCGAGAAGCACCGGATCACCGGCCTGTACGTGGCCCCGCCGATCGTCCTCGCCCTCGCCAAGCACCCCGCGGTCGACCGCTACGACCTCTCCTCGCTGGAGTACGTCGTCAGCGCCGCCGCCCCGCTGGACGCCGCGCTCGCCGCCGCCTGCGCCGAGCGCCTCGGCCTGCCGCCGGTCCGCCAGGCGTACGGGATGACGGAACTCTCGCCCGCCACCCACGTCGTCCCGCTCTCCGCCGAGAACCCGCCACCCGGCACGGTCGGCAAGCTGCTGCCCAGCACCGAGATGCGCATCGTCCCCCTGTCCGACGCCCCCTCCGCGGAAGGGGAGATCCTCATCCGGGGCCCCCAGGTGATGAAGGGCTACCTGGGCCGCCCCGAGGCCACCGACGCCATGATCGACACCGACGGCTGGCTGCACACCGGGGACGTCGGGTACGTGGACGAGGGCGGCTGGCTCTTCGTCGTCGACCGGGTGAAGGAGCTGATCAAGTACAAGGGCTACCAGGTCGCCCCCGCCGAACTCGAAGCCGTGCTGCTGACCCACCCGTCCATCGCCGACGCCGCCGTCATCGGCGTGTCCGACGACGAGGGCAACGAGATCCCCAAGGCGTACGTGGTCCGCCGGCCCGCCGCCCCCGGCCTCACCGCCGACGAGGTCATGGCGTACGTCGCCGAACGCGTCGCCCCGTACAAGAAGATCCGCCGCACCGAGTTCATCGACGCCGTTCCCCGTGCCGCCTCCGGCAAGATCCTCCGCCGCGAACTCCGTACCCGGGAGCGGCGCCCTTGACCGCTCCCCCCACGGCACCGCCGCGAAACCGGCCGGGCTCCGGAGCGGCCGCCCGGACGAGGTCCTGGCCGTCCAGCACCCGGGCGCCTGGCCTCAGGGACGTTCCGGCCTGCGGGCGAGGAAGGTGGCGTAGGTCCGCTCGGCCCCTTCGCGGGGCTCCTCCACCAGGCGCGCGGTGAGGACGAACCCGGCCCGCTTCAGGAGTTCGGCGAGCCGGTCGGGCGGCAGCAGGTAGGACTCGTAGGACACCGGATGACCGCCGTACGCCTCCGTGGGACGCAGACGCTGGCCGACCCCCACGTGCCCGGCCAGCATCAGACACCCTCCGGGCGCGAGCGCCCGGAGGAACTCGCCGAACACCACGGGCAGCAGCTCCGGTGGTGTGTGGTGGGTGGAGTAGTACGCGAGGACGCCCCCGAGTACGCCGTCACCGATCGGGAGCGACGTCATCGAACCGACGCCGAAGCCCAGCCCGGGGTGGACGTCGCGGGCCAGCCCGATCATGGCGGGCGACAGATCGATGCCGAACGCGGACACCTGCCGCGCGGCGAGGTACGCCGTGACCTTGCCGGGCCCGCACCCCAGGTCGGCCACCGGCCCGATCCCGTCCGTCCGCACCGTCTCCGCGAAGACGTCCAGCATCCCCCGCGACAACGGATCCAACTCCGCCGGAGGCTTGACACGTTCGAAGTAGGCGGAGGCGACGGTGTCGTACGACTCCCGGACGGCGGCGAGGTAGGAGAGCTCGGGCATGCGGGCGACCCTATCGCTCCGGCCGTGGACCGTGAGTTCGTTCAGCCGGTTTCCGGGAAGCGGGACAAATCCGGGCCCAACAGACCACGACAGACCGGGAGATCGGGCGGATCTCAGCTCGCCTCAAGGCATCGAGGCGCGCATTCCAGTGAGACGAGCGGCCTCGTCGTCACGGAACACAGCCACTTCACGGCACCGTTGACTCATGACGAACTCGCCCAGGCTCATGCACAGATCCATGCGCTGAATACACACGCCGACCATGAACGGGCCGCCCGCGGCCCGGTACATCCGGACCCCGTAGTAGCCCTCCTGACAGTCTCGGCCATTGTCGAACCGGCAGCCGGTGCACGTCTCGGGAAGACGCACGGGACGGATGCTCTTGACGTACAGAGTTCGTCCGTCCGGAAGGCGATAGCGCACGCGTTGATCGGACGTCCCGGCCGTGACGACGCGACGGATGGGCACCGCGCCGACGTGGTCGACGACGGCCTGCATCGCCGCAAGTGAAGCGCTGCCGTCCTGCAACGACACGAGCATGCGGACAACCAGGCTGCGGCTGTGCCGTTCGATGATGCGCAGCACGCGGTCCACGTGGTCGTGACCGGGGACCACGATGTTCGCGGACACCCGGACCCCGTGCGCGATGGCGGCATCGATGGTGGCGTCGAGAGCGGCCAGCTTGCGTTCGGCGAGCTTCAGGGACGCGAGGCGAGGCCCCTGCACGGCGGCGAGTTCATCCGGCGTGGTCCCGAAGACGGACAGGTTGATGCGATCGAGTCCGGCGGCCGCTGCGGCAGGCAGCACCGAGGCTCCCGCTTCGCCGTTCGAGGTGATGCCCACAGTGAGCCCCAGGCGGCGGGCGATGGCAATGAGAGCGGGCAGGTCGGGGTGAAGGGTGGGTTCTCCGCCGGTGAAGTGGACTTCTGAGGTCGGCAGCGCACCGCGCACAGCGGCGAGCGCGAGGGCGAAGTCGGCGTCGGCGTCGATTCTGGTCGGCAGGAAGTCGGCGCCGTTGGTGTTCAGGTAGATGGAGACGCGTCCTGAGCGGCCCGGGCCACCGGTGAACCGGTCCGGGCGGTGAGCATTGTCGGCCGCCACGGGCGTTCCTTCGTTGTGGCAGAAGGAACAGGCGAGGCCACACGCATCGATGATTTTCACGCGCAAGGTCCGGTCCGGCCGTACTTCGACCGGCAGGTGAGACAAGTCGTGCATGGTGACCCCTCTCGGTCCGGCCGGGGCGCCCCGGCCGTGGGGTATGGGTGTCGGCCTATTCGAATCGCAGGTCGGTGATGACTTCGAGGTCGATGCCGTACAGGCGGTAGATCTTCGTGGTGTTGACCGACGTCAGACCGTCGCGATCGAGGCCGAGCGCGGCTGCCGCTTCCCACACCTGCGCCTCGTCGTCGGCCTCGATCTCCAGGTAGGGCGGGATACGCGGCCACTCGTCGATCTCCAGGCGGACCGGGCCGAGTGTGTAGGAGGTGCGGCGGTTCTCCTGGTAGCCGCGCGGGGTCAGCCCGGCGAGGCGGAGCAGTTCGGCGGTTCCGGCGAAGTCGTCGACCGTGACCTCGGTCTCGCGGGTCCCGTCGACCGCGTCGGTGCTGATCTCCTTGACGCACAGGGTGACCACGCTCCCCATGTCCCGCAGGCGAACCCAGCGCCCGGGAACGGGCGGGACGGTGTCGTACACGTACCGCCGCATGACGCGCGCCGGGGCCGCCTCGACCCCACCGGCGGCGACGATCCGCCGGGCGATGTCCACGGGGTCGATACCGAGGGCCTTCGCCTCGTACTCGATGTCTGACACAGGGGTGACTCCTTGGCTTCTGTTCGATTGCGGCGGATCTGTGCGCTCGACGGCGGCGAGGCGCCCCGGGGTCTCTCCCACTCCGGGGCGCCCCGCTCCCGGCCGGACGGTCATCTGGACCGTGGGATCTCCGCCCAGACGAACTTGCCGAGGGGTCGGACCCCGAAGCCCCACCGCCTCGGGCACAGCGCGTCAAGGATGACCAGACCGCGCCCGCGCGTGCGTTCGTGGTTGCGGTCGTCGGACATGAACCGGTGCCGAGGCATCCGGCGCACGGGGTCGTGCACCTCGACGCGGGTTTGTTCGCGGCCGGCGTCGATGGCGACCCGAATCAGGTCACCGGGCTCGGTGCCGTACCGGTAGGCGTTGGTGACGAGTTCGCTGGTCACCAGGACGACGACGTCGATGTGCTGGCCCGAGGCGTTTGGGGCGCGACGGCCGATGACCTCGCGGACGAAGTCCCGGGCATGACACACGGATTGAGGCTCGCTTGCCAACAGCAGCGTGGGTGGGGGCCCCTCGGGCGGCGGGCAGAGCGCGGGCGGAGGGGCTGGCGGAAGCTCGATCATGCGTGTTCCTCGTGGGCAAGTGCCGTGCATGGAAGGTGATGTGTGTGAGCAAGTGCAGTTACGTGACGAATTGATCGCTCACGGAGAGTGGCTCCCAGGTTGCACGGTGTTCCAAGTGCCGTGCAAGACTTCATTGCGTTGTATCGCTCATAAAGCATCGAACTGATGCCTTGTACTGCGAATCGAGCACCGAACTGCTTTCATCGCGAGGGACGAAAGTCCCTCATACTGGGTTCTGCGGGAGGGGTGGACATGGCCGAAGGTCAGACCGGATCGACGGTTCCGCGCCGTCAACTGGGGCGAAATCTTCGAGAACTTCGCAATCGGGCGCGACTGACAGTGCGTGCGGCGGCGAAGAAGCTGGAGTGGTCAGAAGCGAAGATGTGGCGCATCGAGACGGGGCAGACCGCGCTGCGGAGCCTCGACGTTCAGGCGATGTGCCTGGTGTACGGTGCTCCGCCGGATCTCACCCAGGCTCTGATGGGACTGGCGAAGGAGACCAAGGCGCGTGGTTGGTGGCATGCCTACGGCGACTCGATCCCGGAAGGGTTCGACATCTACGTGGGGCTCGAAGAGGCTGCGGAATCGTTGTCGATGTACGAGAGCGATCTCGTCCCTGGGCAGCTTCAGACTGAAGGTTACGCACGCGAGATCATTCGCACGCACATCCGTGGGATTGGTGACGCGGAACTGGATGGACGCGTCCGACTTCGCATGGAGCGTCAGTCACTTCTCACCCGCGCAACCGATCCGCTGGTGTTCCGTGCGGTCCTGAGTGAAGCGGTGTTACGCCGTCCCGTTGGGGGCCGCGAGGTGATGGCACGGCAGCTCGCTCACCTGGTCTATGTCGCGACACTGCCGAACATCTCGATTCGCGTGGTGCCCTTTGCGGCTGGTGCGCACTCGGGAGTTGTCACGGGTCCGTTCCTGATCCTTCGGTTCCCACTGACCGGTGATGGCGTTGCCACAGAGCCGCCGACTGTCTACGCGGACGGGTACACCGGCGGCCTGTACCTGGACAAGGAACGGGAGGTGCAACAGTACGACGCGGCCTTCGACGACATCTGTAAAGCATCGCTGGATGAGCAGGCGTCGCTACGCCTGATTTCCGAAGTAGCAGGGAGCTATGAAAAAGGTTGAGAACGTCGAGTGGCTCAAGTCGAGCCACAGCAATGGAAACGGCAACTGCGTCGAGGTGGCCCGCCTCGGCGGGGCGGTCGGCGTCCGAGACAGCAAGCAGCAGGTGGGGCCGGTCCTGATCTGCGCCTTCGGTGGGTGGAAAGCCTTCATTGGAAGCGTGGTCGAGGAAACGCTCTGAGGCCTGCCCGTGGAGATGTGGGCAGGACGACGGCTGCGCGGCATGCGTCCTCGTACGGCCGGCTCGGGTTGTGCGGGGGCGTGGCTGTGCGCGGGGCCGCGTCGGTGGCGGTCGACGTGGGGGCAGGCTCGTGCGCGTACCTGCTAGAGTCCCCGCCAGTAGTGAGCCTTCCCGGCCTGGATGTGTCATCCACCGGGGAGGCTTTTTTCGTGCCCGGAGCCCCGGTGCCGCTGATCCAGGGATACGGGGCTCGCCGGTCGTCCAATCCCAGCGAAGGAGCCCCGTGCCGGACGTATCGATTCGCCCCGCAGGCGTCGCCGACCTCCCCGTAGTGGAGCGGTTGTGGCTGATGTTCCGTCATGACATGTCGGAGTTCGATGCTCTGCTGCCCCAGGTCGACGGAACCTTCCGCAGCGACCGGCTCCATCTGGCCTTCTCCGAGGCCGGCTGGGCGCCGTACCTCTTCATGAGCGGTGACCGTCCCGCCGGGTTCGCGTTCGTGCGCGGTCTGACCGGACCGGCGTGCGTGCTGAACAGCTTCTTCGTGGTGCGCGGTGCACGACGGACGGGGATCGGGCTGCGTGCTGTCCAGGAGGTCGTGGCCAGGCACCCGGGCCCGTGGGAGATCGCGTTCCAGGACGCCAACGCCGGCGCGGTGCGGTTCTGGCGCCGAGCCGCCACGGCGATCGCGGGCGAGGCGTGGACGGAGGAGCGCAGACCGGTCCCGGGGCGGTCCGAGCTGCCTCCCGACGTCTGGATCTCGTTCGACTCGACCGACGTCGGCTCGCCGGGGTGATCCCTCATGGAGTCCCCGCGCGGCCGCCCCCGGGAAGCCGGGGTCAGCCGGCCTCGACCGGTGCGGCCGACCTGGCGGCCTGCTCGACCCTCGCCCAGTGGGCCGCACGGGCTTCCGCGTCGGCCTGCTTCTCGAGGTCGGCGCGCAACCCGGTCCGGCCGTCGAGGCCCTCGCGCAGGATGTCGGCGTGTCCGGCATGCCGGGTGGACTCGCCGAGGACATGGGCCATGACGCTGAACAGGTTCGTGTTGGGACGGGATCCCGGCCACCACGGCACATGGCCGGGGGCGTCGACCGGCAGCTCGCTGATCGTCGCGTCCGAGTGCTCCCAGGTGCGCCGGTAGAACGCGATGATCTGATCGCGGGTCTCGTCCTCGGCCGCCCACTGGTCGCCACCTTCGTAGTCCTGCCACCGGCACAGTGGTTCCGGGGAAGGGCGGTCGAAGACCTCGCCG
This sequence comes from Streptomyces sp. NPDC056347, assembly GCF_042262625.1. Classification (NCBI taxonomy): domain Bacteria; kingdom Bacillati; phylum Actinomycetota; class Actinomycetes; order Kitasatosporales; family Streptomycetaceae; genus Streptomyces; species Streptomyces sp. NPDC056347. The sequence goes on from NZ_JBHJQP010000016.1 coordinate 35,916, forward strand.
AAGTACCTGGCCTCGACGGTGGCCACGTGCTTGACCAGGCCGAGGAGGCTGGTCCCGGTCGCCGTCAAAGGCCGGCGGGCGTCGTACTCGGACAAGTCGTCGAGTTTCCAGAGCAGCGTCTCGCGGACCCGCCGCAGCCCCTCGTGCAGGTAGTCCTTCGCGAATTCGTCGATCATGCGGCACGAGCCTGCCACGGGCTCGGCATGGGCTCAACCCGTGCGATCACCGCGGGACTTCGCGAAGGACCGCGCCGACCGGCCGGAGTCGGTAGGAAGGGCCGGGTTTCGCCCACGGGGGCTTCGGGGCTAAGCGGGCCTGTCGTCGTCGGCGGTGGGGAGTGTCGTGTGGCCCGCGCTCCAGTGGTTGACCCAGCCGCACAGCGGGCAGGCGTAGCGGCCGTCGACGCCGTACACCTCGTGGCCGCAGCGGCGGCAGTTCGTACGGGTGATCTCGCCGCGCGGCACGGAAGAAGTCCCTGGACCGGCGCCGGAGTTGGAGCCGGGGTCGGCGCCGGGCTCGGGCTCGGGATCGGGATCGGTTCTGTGCTCGGGCTCGGGATGCCGGGTCATGTTCGGAGGCTACTCCCCGGGACCGCCCGTCCCGGGATCCGTCCGGGCCGTGCCGATGGACCCGCGCGGCCCGGACAGGGCGGGAAGGAGGGCGGAGCCCCGGTCAGACGCGGTTCTGGCCGGGGCCGACGGTGCCCCCGGACCAGTCGAGCGCGGCGCCGGAGCCGTTGACGACCAGGGCGGTGGCGTCCGTCCAGCTGTTCCCGCTCAGGTCGTTGCCCGCGATGACGGCGCCGGTCGCGGTCGCCGCGGCCGTGACCCCGTTCACCGTCGCCCCGCCGCCCCTGCGGACCTTGTTGCCGGTGACGGTGCAGCGCACCGCGCCGTCCGAGAGCCGGATGCCGGCCGAGGCCGCGGCCGTGATCTGGTTGCCGGTGATCAGCGCGTCCCCCAGGGTGCCCACGAAGATGCCGTGGTTCGTCGTCGTGGTGTCGATGCTGTTTCCGCCGACCGTGGCCCCGGCGTGGTTCGTGACGTTGATGCCGTTCGACCCGGTGGCCCGGACCGTGTTGTTCGCGATCGTGGCCCCGCTTCCGGCCTGTACGAGGATGCCGGAGCCGCCGGTCGTGTCGATGCTGTTGCCGGTGATGCTCGGGGACGTGCAGGAGTCGGCGCGGATGCCGGTTCCGCCCGAGGCCCGCACCACGTTGTCCGCGATCTTGACGCCGGAGACCTGCGCGGTCGCGTATCCGAGGACCGTGATCCCCGAATCGGCGGCCGGGGCGTCGACGGTGTTGCCGGTGACGACCAGCGAATGCGGGGTGATCGGGAATCCGGCGGTGGCCGGGTTCGGGTGCGTGAGGCGGATGCCGGCCGCGCCCGTGCCGGTGATCACGTTGTCCGCGATGACCGAGCGCCGCCAGCAGTACCCGTGCACGCCCTCGGTGCCCGCGCCCTCGACCCGGTTGCCGATGATCTGGATGCCGTCGAAGTACCGGTCCGCGGCGGCGGCGTGGGAGCCGACCGCGCGCCCGAACGGGCCGAGCCGGTCGGAGGGGCCGAAGTAGCAGCCGGACACGACGATGTTGTTCGCCGTGGTGTCGTCGAAGTCGCCGATGGAGCTGGACCCGGCCTTGGCGATGTCGATCTGGACCGCCTCGGACGTGCCCCGGTTCTGCTCGGCCGTCGTGTCCTTGAACCCGAGGAAACGGCAGTTGACCGCCCGGCCGCCGTCGATCGAGTTGAACTCCAGCGCGTGCGCCGCACTGGTGTTGGTCACCGTCGCGTCCCGCACCGTGATGTCCCGGGCGTGGATGAAGTTCAGTACGTCGGTCAGTGCGGTGACGGTGCCGGACGTGCCGTCGGCGGCGTTGCCGTCCCAGGTGCCGCCCAGGACGTTGATGCGGGAGTGCCCGCCGTAGCCCGCGAACGTCTCGTCCGGCAGGAAGTTGCGCAGGATGCCGGAGTTGCCGATCGCGCGGAGCGTCGCCCCGTAGGCGTAGACCGTGGTGTCGTCGAAGACGACCAGGAACGTGCCGATGCCGTACGTGCGCCCGGCGGGGACGACGACGGTGCCGCCCCCGGCGGCGTGGGCGGCGTCGAGCGCGGCCTGGACCGCCGGCCGGTCGTCCGCCACGCCGTCGCCCACCGCCCCCTCGACGACGAACAGCCGCGCCGCGACGAAGTCGGCCGGCCCGGGGGAGGGGTCCGGCTGCGCGGGAACGGCCGGATACGCCGCGGCGGCCCCCGCCGGCACACCCGCCGCCAGCTCCCGGCCCTCCTGGCGCCAGCGCACCGGAGTCCCGGCGGCGTCCACGTACTCGTACTCGATCGCGGGTACGGCGCAGATGAACGCGGGGATCACCCCCGGCGCGGAGTGGCCGGCCGGGTTGCTGCGCAGCTGGCCGAGCGGAGTGACCCCGTCCATCCGGTAGAGCACGGTGACGGGTTCACCCGTGCCGGCCATCCGGACGAGCAGCGGATGGTCGGGGACGACGTCGCCGGTCCGCGTGGTGAGGACGTCGGTGGGGGCGCCGCCGAAGGTGTACAGGGACATGAGGGACCTCTCGATCGGGCGGGCAGGGATTGCCGTTGTCGGCCCACGTGGTGCTGATGCCGTCCTGCGGATACCACATGCCCTGTGCGGCGCCGCCCCACTCCGCACCGCCTTCGGCCGGGGCCGCCGGACCCGGCGAGTTGTTCGGACGGCCCGGAAGCCCCTGACCGGGGGAGCGCATGTGCCTACTCTTCCGCCATGGACGACAACACGCACGGCCTGCACATCCGGCAGGGCGGCCCGGCCGACGCACCGGCCATCCTCGCCATGCTCGACTCCGCGGTGGCCTGGATGAACGCCCGTGGAAACACCGAGCAGTGGGGCACGACGCCGTACTCCCGGATACCAGGTGCGGTGGCACGGATCGATCAGTACACGACCGAGGAGTCGCCGTTCGTCGCGGAGCTGGACGGAAAGCCCGTCGGAGCCCTGGTACTGGGCTCCGGCCCCGGCCCGCAGACGCCGATACCGCCGGCCGACGAACCGGAGAGGTACGTCCGGCTGCTGGTCTCGCACCGGGAGTACGCCGGCCTGGGCATCGGGGCGGCGCTGCTGGCCCGTGCCGTGGAGGAGACCCGGCGGGCCGGTGTGGACCTGCTCCGGGTGGACTGCTGGGCGGGAGGCGGCGGCGAACTGGTCGCCTACTACGAGCGCACCGGCTTCACCCCCACCGACCGCTTCCTGTCCGGGACCTGGCCGGGGCAGGTGCTGGCCAGGAGAGTGGGCTGACCGTCCGCCAGGAGGCGACGGTGCCGGTCGTGGCCGTGGCCGTGGTCGTGGCCGTGGACGAGCGGCGGCGACCGGCACCGTCGCAACGGCCCTCGTGCGACGTCGAATTCATTGCCCTCGGGGCGGGGGCTCAGGCACGCGGCCCAGGGCTTCGGCCCGGAAAGCCGCCGTCCTCTGCGGATCGGAGCAGTCGACCGTCGGCTGCACCGTCATCTCCATGCCCGGAGCATCGCAGGCAGGACTGGCGGACGATCCGCCTCCGTGACGCGCGCCAAGCACTGTTTCCCAGATCATGTTCGCAGCCAGATGGCGAGGGCTGCGCGTGTGACGGTGCCGAGGTAGATGGAGGCGCGTTTCTCGTAGCGGGCGGCGACGGCACGGAAGCCTTTGAGGCGCTTGATGGTGCGTTCGGCAGTGCTGCGCTTCTTGTAGCGCTCGCCGCCGAACCCTGTAGGCCGACCGCCTCGGGATGCCCGGTTCTTGCGATTCCTTGGCTGGTCGAGACGTTCGGGGATGGTGTGCCGGATTCAGCGGCGTCGCAGGTAGCGGCGGTTCTTCCGGGACGTGTGGGCCTTGTCTGCCAGGACCTGGTCGGGCCGGGTACGAGGCCGGCCGGCTCCGGCCCGGGGTACGGAGATTGCTCCAGCACCCGCTCGAGCTGGGGCTACACGCCAGCAAGATTGCGTTACGAGTTCTTGACAGGGAATACCCCGTGGCTGCGAGCCGGGCAGCGGTGGTGTGGCCGGGACGCGCCGCAGGTCGCGGAGTCCGCCGCCACCGCAGAAAAGACAGCGTGATTTTCATCATTCGATGTTTTGAATAAGAAACACACCTTGCTCCCTCCAGTCGCGCATTCACGACTTAAAGGGGGAAATCGGGTAAAAGGTCGTTTTAGTTATGGAAGGTCGCGGCAGGGATGCGTCGTCTTGGGCCGGGACAGCGGGAATCCCGCGGAAATCGCGGCAGGAGCGGAGGACGATGCCAGCATTCGGGGCAGTCAGACGGATGAGGTCCGTGGTCGTGGCAGGGGTCGTCGCGTCCATGCTCTTCGGGATGGTGTCGGCGGAAGCGGCGGCCCCTCAGGACGGTCCGGCGACCAGGGCGGTGACGCCCCGTCTGGTGAAGGTGCTGGGGCTTCCGCGCCCGAACAGCTTGGACAGCGAGGTGCGGGCCGACTTCGTGATCGCGGTGCCGACCGGCACGTCGCCCTCACTGGTCCGCTACGACTGGAACGGCGACGGGACGGTGGATACCACGGCCACGCTGAAGACCGGGCCGGGGATCGACCAGGAGTATCAGATCGTGCGGCGCGAGCCGATGGGCGGCGGTGAGGACTGGCTCACCCTCACGCTGCGCGGCGATGGCGCGTACGACAACGCGACGTGCCCGGACACTCCGGTGAATCTCAAGGCAGAGGTCACCGTGTCCGGCACCGTGATCACCGTCCCGATGCCGATGGACCAGCGCAGCTTCAACGCCTGTCCCGGCAACGGCAGGCCGCTGATGCGTCTGCCCTGGGACAACGTGTGGAACAGTCCGGACGGGAACAGCCAGGACGGCTGGGGCGCGGTCACATCGGACGGCAAGGTCCCCGGTGACAAGTTCGTCCTGGACGCCGACAACCCGTTGACCGTCAGTACGGCCGGGCAGAACGACTGCGGCGTCACCGGCACCTTCTGGTACCAGTTCGTCCGCGAGGACGGCAGCCCCACGCTGCTGACGCCCAGCCCGGTGAGCGTTTCGGTGACCTCGCACCACGCCGATGTCTCCAAGCAGGTCGCCCTGCCCGCAAAGGACTTCGGGCCGGACGGTCCCGGCTACTACAAGTTGCTGGCCTGGCCGGAGGCGAAGAGCCGGGACGGTTCGGTGAACTGCGCCGCACGGACGTGGACGCCGGGGGACGTGGCCAACTCGTTCCAGGTGGGTTCGGTCTTCTTCGTCAGCACCACCCAGGCGCAGCTGGCCAAGTCGTTCAGCCCGGCCACCGTGGCCGTGGGCGGAACCACCAGGCTGACCTATACCGTGTCCACTGCGGCGGGCGCGACCGGCCAGAACGGCCTCGCGTTCACCGACACGCTTCCCGCGGGGCTGGTCGTCGCCCCCACCTCCGCGACGGAGACGACCTGCGGCGGCACGGTCACGGCATCCGGCGGCACGGTGTCCTTCAGCGGGGGGTCGATCGGCCCCGGGCCGAAGACGTGCACCGTGTCGGTGAACGTGACGTCGTCACCGGCGATGATCACCGCGACACCGTGCCCCGCACCCGCGCTGACCAACAGTGCGGACCGGATGAGCGGTCTGGCGCCGAGCAACCTGGTGCTGGCGTCCCCGTTCGGCGCCTGCGTCTCGATGACCGGCGGGGCGACCCTCGTCAAGAGCGCCGACCGGGCTTCCGCGGCACCCGGCGAGTTGGTCAACTACCGTCTTGTGCTGTCGAACCCCGGCACCGCGCCGATCGCCGGACTCAGTCTGCTGGACGACGTCTCCCAGGTCGTCGCCCACACGGGTACGCCGACGGCGCTGACCGCCGTGGCCTCCCCGCCCGCCACGGTCGCAGCCCCGCAGTTCGACGCAGCGAACCAGCGCGTCACCTGGTCGGGCAGCGTCCCGGCGGCCGTCAGCGGTGTCGCCGGTACGGTCACGCTCACCTACACGGTGAAGGTGAACGACCCGGTCGCAGCCGGCACTACCCTGACCAACACGGCCAGTTCGACACCGGACCTGTGCGGCTCCGCCACTCCGAGTCCGTGCCGGGCGGCCGTCGTCGTCGCCGCGGCGGCGGCTGACCTGTCCGCCGGGAAGGCGCCGGTGGGCAACACCGCCGTCGGTCCGGGGACCACCTTCCAGTACACCGTGACCGCCGCCAACGCCGGCCCCTCGCAGGCCGTCAACGTCAGGGCGACCGACACCCTCCCGGCAGCGCTGTCGTTCGTCTCCTCGTCCAGCGGCTGCACGGGAAGCGGCAGGACCGTCAGCTGCGGTCCCCAGGCCGTCCTGCACGCCGGCGAATCCGCCTCGTGGACCTTCACGGTCCGCCTCGACCCGGCGTACACCGGCAACGGTTCGGACATCGCCAACCAGGCGGCCGTCTCGTCCGACACCAGCGACCCGGACCCGGCCAACAACACCGGCCCCCAGCCCGGCGCCGGCCTGCCCGGCGGGACACCCGCGCCGGCTCAGGCCGACCTTGAGCTGGGCAAGGGCGCCGGGCCCTGACCCGCTCACACCCCCACAGGACTCACAAGGGCGCACCACCGCGCCATCCCCCTTCTGAAAGGCGTCGCCGGTCATGCCAGGAATTGTTCGAAAAGTACAGGTGAGCGCATTCGTCGCCTGCACAGCACTGGCCCTGGGGAGCATGCCCGCCACGCTCCCCGCAGCGCAGGCGGTGACGCCGGGCGAGACCTTCACCTACACACTCAGCGTGAAGAACAACGGCCCCGCGGTGGCACACAACGTGACCGCCACCGACACCCTGCCCGCCCATGTGACCTTCGTGTCGTCGCCCGACGGCTGCACCGCGGTCGGGCAGGACGTCAGCTGCGGGCCAGAGCCGACGCTGGCCGTCGGGCAGTCCAAGACCTGGAAGGTTCTCGCCAAGCTCGACCCGGCGTACATCGGCGACGGCTCCGACCTCGGCAATATCGCCGCGGCGAAGTCGGACACCAACGACAACAACCCCGCCAACAACACCAACCCTCCCGTGCTGCCCCCGGGCCCGTTCACCCCGCTGGCCGATCTGTCCGTCGGCAAGGTGCCCCTCGGCAGCACGATCGGCCCCGGCGAGACGTTCCAGTACACCGTGACCGCCGCCAACGCAGGCCCGTCGCAGGCCGTCAACGTCAAGGTGACCGACACCCTGCCCAGCCAGCTGTCCTTCGTGTCCTCGTCCGACGGGTGCACCGCCAGCGGGCAGGTTGTCAGCTGCGGACCCGAGCCGGCCCTCGCCCCCGGCGGCAGCAAGGCGTGGACGTTCACGGTCCGCCTCGACCCGGCGTACACCGGCAACGGTTCGGACATCGCCAACCAGGCGGCCGTCTCGTCCGACACCAGCGACCCGAACCCGGCCAACAGCACCGGCCCGACGCCAGCGGCCGGGCTGCCCGGAGGAGCGGTGAACTCCGGTAACGCGGACCTGGAGATCTCCAAGGAGGTCGAGAGCACGCAGCCCGCGGCAGCGGCAGCCGAACAGCGGACCGGCTCGCCGAGCACGCGGCCCAGCGGGCGTCGTCTTCCCGGTGCGCCGCGGGTCCAGGCCGAGGAGACGGTGAAATGACCGCAGGCGCATGGCGGTTCGCTGTCCGGATCCTTGTCGCGGCAGCTGTGCTGTCGTGCGCCTCCGTCACGGGTGCGAGCGGGGCCGTTCCGGACGCCGTACATCGTCCGACGGCCCCCGCGCCCGCTCCCGGGCCGCGGGCCGGTCTCAGCGGGGCGGTCGAACTCCGTGCTGTGGCGCCAGGTTCGGCCCCCCGTGAGGTCCACCCCGGTGACCTGCTCGTCTACACACTGACCGCGAGGAACAACGGGCCCTCCGTGGCGCGGAATGTGACCGCGGTCGACGAACTGCCCCGGAGTATCACGTTCCTGGGGTCGGACGACGGCTGCACCGCCGACGGGCAGACGGTGACGTGCGGGCCCGAGGCCCTGCTCGCCGCGGGCAGCACCCGGACATGGACGTTCACCACCCGCCTGGACCCCGCCTATCTGGGCGACGGCTCCGATCTGGGCAACGTCGCCATCATCAGGTCGGACACGAACGACGACAACAGCGGCAACAACAGCAGTCCGCTGGTCGTCCCGCCCGGTCAGGTCGTTCCGACGGCGGACCTGGCGATCACGAAGAGGGCGGCGAGCGGCACGCCGGTTTCGCCGGGATCGACCTTCGACTACGTACTCACCGTCTCCAACAGCGGACCGTCCCAGGCTGCCGGGGTCGTGGTGACCGACACCCTGCCCGCAGCGCTGGCCTTCGTGTCCTCCGCGGACGGCTGCACCTCCACCGGGCAGAACGTGACCTGCCCCGAACTCGCCACCCTCGCCGTCGGAGCGTCCCGCACCTACACCATCAAGGTACGGGTGAGCGCCGACTACCGAGGCGACGGCTCCAGCATCCGCAACGTCGCGAAGGTCACCTCGGACACCGCCGACCCCGACACCTCCGACAACACCGCCGAGGCCGGTCTGCCGGGGCGGCCGCCGACCCGGGGACTCGCGGACCTCATGGTGGAGAAGACTGCCACGGGGCCGCAGGTCGCTCCGGGCGAGACGATCCCGTACACGATCACCGTCATCAACAAGGGCCCCGGTGACGCCCATCAGGTCGTCGTCACCGACCGCGTGCCCGCGCCGTTGACCTACCTGTCGTCACGGCCGGCCGGCTGCCGGTACGACGGCACCACCCGCACCGTGACCTGCCCCGCCAAGGACCTTCTGAAAGCCGGGGACACGCTCTCCTACACCCTCGTCATGCGGCTTGACGCCGCCTACCGGGGCAACGGATCGGACGCGGTGAACACCGCGTCCGTCACCAGCCAGGACGTCGATCCGGACACCGCCAACAACACCAGTACCGCACCGCTTCCGTACCACGGCCGTCCCGCCAAGCCCCGGCGGGACATGGCGGTGCACGCCTGGTTCGCCAAAAAGTCCGTCACCCCGGGCAAGACGGTTCGGCTGAAGACCCGCGTGCGCAACAACGGCCCGTCGGCGAGCAGCGGCCGGGGCACACACACCCTCTCGCTTCCCGCCGGACTGACGTTCGTCGGCAAGATCCCACCGGGCTGCCGACGGAGCAGCCCGACCAAGACGGTCTGCGGCATCCCGCCCGGGCTGGACCCCCACGCCGGTCGCGACGTGATCCACGAGTTCTCCGTCCGGGTCTCGCCGCACGCCCGTGCGGGCCGCGTCCTCACCGGACACGACCATGTCGACGAACCGGGCGACGGCATCCGCACCAACGACGACGCCGACTTCTCCGTCCGCGTCTGTCGCGCCGCCGACGGCCCCTGCTCCGGCCAGACAGGTCACCCGCCCAAGGGGCACAAACCGTGCCGCGCCGGGCACCCCCCTCACTCCCATGGCCAGTGCCCCCGGCAGCAGCACGCCGCCCACAGCAAACACCCAGGCCACTGACCCGCTCCCGCGCAGCCGGACGGCCGACGGTGAACACCGACTGAGACCAGAGAACGACGAAGGCCCGGACCGTTAGAACCCAAGGGATGCGGTCCGGGCCTTCTGCTGGCGGAAGACGCGAGAGGAACTGTCGGGGCACGCAAGCCGACGTACGCGAATGCCGACGGGCGACCACGCCGACACGTACTGCACCGTGTGCCAGGCCGTCCTCAACAGGAGAGCGTCGCAACTGCGACCACGACTAGGCACTGTTTCTCGGATCACGTTCGGAGCCAGATGACGAGGGCTGCGAGGGTGACGGCCCACGGCCCATACAGCCAGCCTGACGCCAACGCGCCACCGGTGTCCGGTGATCCGAGAAACAGTGCCTAGATCAGTTCGACGGCCGTGCGGAATCTCCGGTCGCGCTCGCGGAGCCACTGGCCGGACCGGCAGGACACGGGGCCGAAGCGGTCGATGGCGTTTTTGACCTCTTCCGGGGCGGCGTCGACGTCCTGGAGCTGGATTCCGGCGTAGCGGATTCTTTTGAGAGAGCGCTGAATTCCGTCTCCGTACAGGGAAGAGGTGAGGAAGTTCTCCCGGAAGGGCTGCTCGAAGCGTATCCGTGAGCAGCAGGTGGAGATTGTTCTCGTCGTCGATCCGGCCGTGCCCCGCGAAGTAGACCAGCAGCAGTTCCTCGGCCTCGCGCCCGGCCGTGACGAGCGCCCTGCCGACCGTGTGCCGGTCGACGGCCTCGCCGTTCCTTCCCAGTACGCGGCAGTCCTCGGGACGGAACCGGCCGCGCTCGCCGGAGAGGACCTCCGCCAGGGTGTCGAGATTGTGCCGTGCGGCGGGGATGCCCGGCAGGCCGGGTGCCGCGTAATCCGACACGCCGATCACCAGTGCGCGGGAGGAACCCGGCGGGCTTTCCCGGGAGTTCGGCACGGCGTCAACTCCCGGTCCGGTCCAGCAGCGCGCGCGTCTTGGCGATCACCCGCTCGGGGTCGGCGGCCCGCTTGACGTCGACCACGATCCGGCTTCCGCCCGGGGTCTGCACCGTGACCTTGACGTCGGCGCGCCGCTGGGTCAGCCAGGTGGTCACGGAGCGCGCCAGCACGGTGGCGGCACCGCCCGAGCCGACCGCCACCATCAACACCTCCACGGCGGCGCCCATCTGGCCCGGCCGCGGAGCCTCGCCCTGCAGGGACAGCCGGCCGCGGAACAGGTCCTCCCGGGTCAACCAGTCGCGCAGGGAGCGCAGATGGACCTGATCGTCCTCGCCGGAGACCGTCAGCATCAGAGGGGCGGGGCCGCGTGGGTCTCAGTCATGGCGCTCATCCTGTCAGGGCCGGCACTCCGCGGAAGCCCGTTGCCGAAGGACGTACGGCGCGGGGTGGCCGGAACGCCGTGGGCGGCGGCCCGCGCTCCGTTCCTCGCCAAGGTGCCTCCGGGCAGAGGGGGCGGCAGGAATCATGCAAGCGCGCTTGATTGTTCCTGGTTCCGCTGCCACCCTCGACGCGATGGCCCGCAGGCGGCCCGCGGACGGCGGGCCGGGTCCGCAGGAGGAGAGTGACCGATGAGCCGGATCGCCGCACCCGCCCACGACCGGGGCGTCACCACCCTCGCCCTCGATTCGCCCGCCAACCACAACGCACTCTCCGCCGAGCTCGTCGACGAGCTCACCGCCGCCCTCGGCGCCTGCGCGGCCGACGACACCGTACGGGCCGTCGTCCTCACCCACACCGGCACCACCTTCTGCGCGGGCGCCGACCTGACCGCGCCACCCGACCCGGCGGCCTTCGTCGCACTGATGCGGCGGATCGTCGCCCTGCCCAAGCCCGTCGTCGCCCGGGTCACCGGCCACGTCCGCGCGGGCGGGCTCGGCCTGCTCGCCGCCTGCGACATCTCCGCGGCCGGGCCCGGCTCGTCCTTCGCCCTCACCGAATCCAGGCTCGGGCTCGCCCCCGCCGTGATCTCCCTGCCGCTGCTGCCCCGCACCGATCCGCGCGCCGCCGCCCGCTACTACCTCACCGGCGAGCGTTTCGACGCGGCCGAGGCGGCCAGGATCGGCCTGGTCACCCTCGCCGCCGACGACGTGGACCAGGCACTCGCCCCCGTACTGGACGGCCTGCGCCGGGCCTCCCCGCAGGGGCTGGCGGCATCGAAGGAGCTGGTCACGGCTACTGTGCTGGAGAGTTTCGACCAGTACGCCGAAGACCTCATCGCCCGCTCGGCGGCCCTCTTCGCCTCCGCCGAGGCCCGGGAGGGGATGACGGCCTTCCTCGAACGACGGGAGCCCGCATGGGTGCTGTGACGCCCCAGCCCCCCACCGGCCACGGCCCCAACGGCCAAAGGCCCGCCGACGGCAACCCCAGGCCGGACATCAACCCCGGGCCGGACAGCAGCCGCCCCGCCCCGCCCCGCGGCACCGCCAAGCAGGACGGTCCCGCCAAGCAGGACCGCAGCCCCAAGCAGGACCGCAGCCCCAAGCAGGACCGCAGCCGGGCCACCCGGCGGCGCCTCCTCGAAGCCGCCGTCGCCTGCCTCGCCGAACACGGCTGGGCGGGCTCCACGGTCTCCGTCGTCGCCGAGCGCGCGGGCGTCTCGCGCGGCGCGGCCCAGCACCACTTCCCGACCCGCGAGGACCTGTTCACCGCGGCCGTCGAGTACGTCGCCGAGGAACGCTCCGCCGCCCTGCGCGCCCTGCCCGTCCAGGGACGTACGGAGGTCGTCGCCGCACTCGTCGACCTCTACACCGGGCCGCTCTTCCGCGCCGCGCTCCAGCTCTGGGTGGCCGCCTCCAACGAACCGCAGCTGCGCCCCCGCGTCACCGAACTCGAAGCCCGCGTCGGCCGCGAGACCCACCGCATCGCCGTCGAACTCCTCGCCGCCGACGAGACGAGACCCGGCGTACGCGAAACCGTCCAGGGCCTCCTGGACATGGCCCGCGGCCTGGGCCTGGCCAACGTCCTCACCGACGACACGGCCCGCCGCCGCAGGGTCGTGGCGCAGTGGGCGGCCCTGCTGGAAGGCCAACTGGACTGACGCCGTGCAAGTAGGGCTGGCACCAGGCCAGTTGGGGTGGTAGCCGCAGTGATCGCCGGGTGCGGCGCGGTTAGCGTCGTTCCGCGTGAGACACGGACAGAGCAGAGCGAACAGAGCACCCTGCGCCCGTACGGTCCGGCACGCCGCCCTCCTGGCGGCGGCCACGGTCCTGCTGGCCGCCGCCTCCCTGCCGGCATCCGCCGCGAACGCCCCGTCCCGCGCCGCCCCACCCGGCCCGTGCGCCACGGCCCGCGGAGCACTGGCCGACCGGCTCGGCACCCTGGTCGCCCGCGACGGCGTCCCGGGCGTGGCCGCCGAGGTCACCGGTCCGGACTGCGGCCGGTGGTCCGTGGCGCGCGGCGTCGCCGACCGGGACACCGGCCGGCCGATGCGCACCGAGGACCGGCTGCGGATCGGCAGCGTCACCAAGACGTTCACCGCCACCGTCGTCGTCCAGCTCGCCGCCGAGGGCCGGATCGCACTGGACGCCCCCGTCGAGCGCTACCTCCCCGGACTGATCCGGGGCAACGGCCACGACGGCCGGCGGATCACCGTACGGCAGCTGCTCCAGCACACCAGCGGACTGCCCGACCACGTCGACGCCATCGCCGGGCAGCCACGGGACGATTGGCGGCTGCGCCACTACGAGCCCCGCGAGCTCGTCGCCCTCGCGCTCACCCTGCCGCACCCCGAGTCCACCTGGTCCTACTCGACCACCAACTACGTCCTCGCCGGGCTGATCGTCGAACAGGTCACCGGACACCGCGTCGAGGCCGAGGTGGACCGCCGCATCGTCCGCCCGCTCGGCCTGCGCGACACCTACTGGCCCGGCGACCGCACCGGCATCCGGGGCCCGCACTCCCACAGCTACTTCCCCGCCCCGGACCCGGTCGCGGCGGCGCCCGACGGGGCACCCCTGCGCGACGGCACCGAGTGGAACATGACCTTCGGCGGCGCGGGCGGCGCCCTGGTCTCCACCCCCGCCGACCTCGGCCGCTTCTACCGCGGCCTGTTCGGCGGACGGCTGCTCCCCGCCCGCTGGCTCGCCGAGATGAAACGCACCGTACCGGCGGACCCGCAACGCCTCTGGCCCGGCGCCCGCTACGGACTCGGCCTGATCTCCTCCCCGCTGAGCTGCGGCGGCCGGTGGTGGGGCCACGGCGGGACCGTACCCGGCGGGCACCGCGCGCTCGGCGCGATCGGCCCCGACGGCAGCGGCGTCGCCCTCGCCCTCACCAAGGTGCCCGACACCGACCGCGCCGAGGAGGAATTCCTCGCCGCCGTCGACACCGCCCTCTGCCACCCGCGCGGGGCCGGCCGCCCCGACGACCACCCGCACCAGGAGACCCCGTGACCCCTCCGAACCCGACCCCGAACCCGGCCCGGACCGTGCGCCGCGCCTCGGCCGCCGCACTCGCCCTCGCCGCCTGCCTCACCGCGACCCCCGCCACCGCCGTGACCGCGCCCCGCACCACCCCGAGGACCACCCCCGAGGCCACCGCCCCCGGCCTCGACCGCTACCACCGTCAGCACCTCGCCTGGGGCAGCTGCGCCATCGGACCCGACGACACGACGGGCCACGACCTCGACAAGGCCGGGGTCCAGTGCGCGGACGCCACCGTCCCGCTCGACTACGCCGACCCCACCGGCCGCACCATCACCGTCGCCCTCTCCCGCCTCCGCGCCACCGACACCCGCCACCGCATCGGCGCGATCCTGCTCAACAACGGCGGCCCCGGCGGCACCGCCGTCGAGTCCCCGCCGCACATCCGCGAGGCGATGAAGGGAGTCGGGGCGCGCTACGACATCATCGGCTTCGACCCCCGCTTCGTCGGCCGCAGCACCCCACTGGACTGCGACTGGCCCACCGGCATGTTCTTCCGCTCGGCCGGACCCGACCGGGCCGGCTTCGACCGCCAGATCGCCTTCCAGAAGAGCCTGGCCGACAAGTGCCGGGCCACCAACGCCGATGTCCTCCCGTACGTCACCACCCGCAACACCGCCCGCGACATGGACGTCATCCGGGGCGCGCTGGGCGAACGGAAGATTTCCTACCTCGGCTACTCGTACGGCAGTTACCTGGGCACCGTCTACAGCCAGATGTTCCCCGGCCGTTACGACCGGATGGTCCTCGACGGAGTGATCAACCCCGACGACTACGGCCCCCTCCTGCTGCGCGACACGGTGGGCGAGAACGAACAGGCGCTCGTCGCCTGGGCCGACTGGGCCGCCGCCCGCCACGACACCTACCGCCTGGGCCGCACCCGTACGCAGGTGCTCGCCACCGTCGACCGCGTCGCGCGGGCCGCCGCCCGGAAGCCGCTGACCCTCGGCACCGGGGCCGACACGTTCCGGATCGACCACACCCACGTACCGCTGCTGCTCTTCATGTCGCTCGCCGACGACCACGACGAGACCCGGGCCGAACTCGGCGAGACCGTCTCCGCGCTCTCCGAGGCGGCGAAGGGACACCCCGCCGGCCTGTCACCGGGGTTCGCCGAGGCCCTCCGGTTCATCCTGACCGGCGAGGGCTCGCAGGCGGGCAGCGTGCAGACCGCGATCATCTGCGGCGACCGGGCCGCACCCCGCGACCCCGAGAGCTACTGGCAGGACATCGAACGCGACCGCGCCGCCCACCCGCTCTTCGCCCCCATGACCGACAACATCCTGCCGTGCGCCTTCTGGGACCGGCCCGCCGAGCAGCCGACCCGGGTGGACAAGGACGTCCCGGCGCTGCTCGTGGCCGCCACCGGCGACCCGCGCACCAGTTACCGCGGCACCCTGAAACTCCATGCCGAGCTCCCCGCTTCCCGGCTGGTCACCGTGGAGGGAGCCAGGCGCCACGGCCTCTACGGCGAGTACGGCAACGCCTGCGTCGACGACCGGGTCAACCGTTACCTGGCCACCGGAAAGCTGCCCGCCGAGGACCTGACCTGCACCAAGTAGCCAGGAAACACGGAGGTGCCCGGCCCGGACGGACCGGCACCGGGCACCTCCCGCTCCTCAGTTCCCCAGGTCCGCCAGCTGCTCGTACCCCGCGATCTCGCGCGGGTCGCGCGAACCCGGACCCACGTACCGCGCCGAGGGACGCACCAGCCGCCCGGTCCGCTTCTGCTCCAGGATGTGCGCCGACCAGCCCGCCGTACGGGCGCAGGTGAACATCGACGTGAACATGTGTGCCGGGACCTCGGCGAAGTCCAGCACGATCGCCGCCCAGAACTCCACGTTCGTCGCCAGCACCCGGTCCGGGCGCCGCGCGTGCAGCTCCTCCAGCGCGGCCTTCTCCAGCGCCCGCGCCACCTCGAAGCGCGGCGCCCCCAGCTCCTCGGCCGTACGCCGCAGCACCCGTGCCCGCGGGTCCTCCGCCCGGTACACCCGGTGACCGAAGCCCATCAGCCGCTCGCCCCGGTCCAGGGCCTGCTTCACGTACGCGGTCGCGTCGCCGGTCCGCTCGATCTCCTCGATCATGCCCAGCACCCGGGACGGCGCACCGCCGTGCAGCGGCCCCGACATCGCGCCCACCGCCCCCGACAGCGCGGCGGCCACGTCGGCGCCGGTCGAGGCGATGACCCGGGCGGTGAACGTCGAGGCGTTCATGCCGTGCTCGGCGGCCGACGTCCAGTACGCGTCCACGGCCTTCACATGCTTCGGGTCCGGCTCCCCGCGCCAGCGGATCATGAACCGTTCGACCACCGAACCGGCCTTGTCGATCTCGCTCTGCGGCACCATCGGCACCCCCTGCCCGCGCGCCGACTGGGCGACGTACGACAGCGCCATCACGGCGGCCCGCGCCAGGTTGTCACGGGCGGTCTCCGCATCGATGTCGAGCAGCGGACGCAGCCCCCACACCGGGGCGAGCATCGCCAGCGCGGACTGCACGTCGACCCGGACGTCCCCGGAGTGCACCGGGATCGGGAACGGCTCGGCGGGCGGCAGCCCCGGATTGAACGCCCCGTCCACCAGCAGGCCCCACACGTTCCCGAAGGACACATGACCGACGAGATCCTCGATGTCGACACCCCGGTACCGGAGCGAACCGCCTTCCTTGTCCGGTTCGGCGATCTCCGTCTCGAACGCGACGACTCCCTCTAGACCCGGTACGAAGTCGGACATGGCGGCTCCCTCGGTCGGCGGCTCTGCGGAGGCCTCGGCGGCCTGCCTCAAGATACTGTCGGGTTTCCCCCGACACGGGGAAGCGTGACGTCCGGCACAGCACCCGTCCCGGCGATTCCCCTCCGCACCCTCCCTGTCGGGCCGCGTCGGCCACTGGGGCAGGATGACCCCGTGCCCACCGCAGACTCCTCCTCCGATTCCACCACCGATCCGGCCGCGATGCGCGAGCAGTACCGCTCCGAGGGCTTCACCGAGGACACGCTGGCCGCCGACCCCATGCAGCAGTTCGCCCACTGGTTCCGGCAGGTCGCCGTCGGCGGCCTGCTCCACGAGCCCAACGCCATGGTGGTCTCCACCGCCACCCCCGAGGGCCGCCCGTCCTCACGCACCGTGCTGCTGAAGAAGTACGACGGGCGCGGCTTCGTCTTCTTCACCAACTACGAGTCCCGCAAGGGCCGCGAGCTGACCGCCAACCCCTACGCCTCGCTGCTCTTCCCCTGGCACCCGATGGCCCGCCAGGTCATCGTCACCGGCCGGGCGGAGCGGATCGGCCGCGACGAGACCGTCGCCTACTTCCGCAGCCGCCCGCACGGCTCCCAGCTCGGTGCCTGGGCGAGCGCCCAGTCGACGGTGATCGGCTCCCGCGAGGAACTGCTCGCCCGCTACGAGGAGCTGGAAGCCCGCTACCCCGAGGGCGAACAGGTCCCCGCGCCCCCGCACTGGGGCGGCTTCCGCGTCGTCCCCGACACGATCGAGTTCTGGCAGGGCCACGAGAACCGCCTGCACGACCGGCTGCGGTACGTCCGCGAGGGCGAGCAGTGGCGCGTGGAACGCCTCTGCCCGTAACACCCGGGAAAGAGTCCCGCACACGCAGAAACCCGCAGGCTCTGGTCCCTCCTCACGGAGGGGCCGGCCGGACTTACCGGCGAGCCTGCGGGTCGGTGACTGCTTGGGATTGGCCGACTGACCGGCCTGCACTGCAAAGAGCGCGACAACGGGCGTCAGCCCGCAGCCACCTCACGAGTCCGAGAAGAAATCACTTCCGGAACACCTCCTTTCTTCGCTGGCAGCAGCCTAGGAACCGCCCCCGCACCGCACAAGCGAATTAAATGAGGCGCGCTGCGGCAGCCGATTTCCGGGAAGTCGGTGTGTGCTGGGTCACCTTCGAGTTCAATGGTCTGACGTGCGGAAATACCGGATGCGTCCTGCGGGGGGTACGGGGTGAGTGCGTCCACGAGCAGTGGAACGACCGAGGCGCTCGGGCCCGATGAGGGGCCGGGCGGGGGGCCGAGGGGCTGGGCCGGGGCCGAGTTGCTGGCCGCGCTGCTCGACGGGATGGACGCCGCGTTCTGCGCGTTCGACGCGAAGGGCACGATCACCCACTGGAACCGCGAGGCCGTCCGGATCCTGGGCTGGTCCGCCGAGGAGGCCGTGGGGCGGGCCGGGTTCGCCGGGTGGGCGGTGCGGCGGGCGGACGCCGGGGAGGTGCAGGCCCGGCTGATGGCGGTCATGGACGGGGCCGGGCGCCGGGTCCACGAGTTCGCGCTGCTGCGCAAGGACGGCGGGCGGGTGCTCGTGCGGACCCAGGCGGCCGGGGTCCGGGGCGCGGACGGCGGGCCCGCCGGGGTGTACTGCGCGTTCACCGAGGTGCACGCGCAGATCGGTCTGGAGCGGTCCGTCGCGCTGAGCGAGGCACTGTTCGAGGACGCGTACTGGGGCGTGGTGATCGTCGACGCGGACCTGCGCCCGGCGGTCGTCAACGCGTACGCGGCCCGGGCACTGGGCGTGGGCCGTACGACGATGCTGGGGCGCCCGCTGGGCGAGCTGGTCGTGCAGGGCGTCGAGGACCTGGAGGGGGCGTTGCAGCACGTGCTGGCCGAGGGCGCGCCCGTGGCGCCCGCCGAGCAGTGGGTGACGCTGCGGACGGCGGAGGGGAAGCGGCGGCGGTGCTGGCGCAGCGGTTTCGTACGGCTGGCGTCGCCGCTGGCCGAGGAGCCGGTGCCGCTGGGGGTGGGCTGGCTGTTCCGCGACGTGACGGCGGAGCGGCTGGCGGCGGCGGAGGCGGACCGGACACGGTTCCGGTCGAACCAGCTGCACCGGGCGGCGCGGGCGGCCAGCGAGTGCGAGGACCCGATGGAGGCGGCGACGTCGTACCTGGACTTCGCGCTCGCGGGCTTCGCGGACCATGTGCTGGTCGACCTGGCGGCGGGGGAGCGGCTGGTGCGGGCGGCGGCGACGCCGTCCGGTGGGCCGGGGCCGTGTCTGCCGGTGTCCGGCGGCGGTGTTCCGTTGCGGTACGCGGCGGGGCACCCGGCGCTCCGGGCCGTGGACCGCACGGGGTCGGTGCGGGCCAGCGCGGGCAGCGGCGAGGAGGCGTGGGCGGCGGAGCGGCAGTGGCCGGGTGACGCCGTGCACGCGCTGTGCGCGGTGCTGCGGAGCAGGGGGCGCACGCTGGGCGTGGTGACGTTCCTGAGAGCCGCCCACCGCACCGCCTTCGAACGGTCCGACGAGGCGTACGCGGAGAGCGTGGCGGTGCGGGTGGCGGCGGCGGTCGACCTCCGGCAGGCGCTGTCGGCCGCGGGAGCCGTGCCGGAGGGCGGTGCGGAGCCTACTGGCGGTAGAAGATCCGGTCGCGGTACTCCGTCATGACGCGGCCGTTCCACTCGTGGCCGCCGTCGACGTTCCCGGAGCGCAGCATCGGCGGCTCCACGCCGCGCGCCACGAGCTGTTCGGCCGCGGCGGCCATCATGGCCTGCATCAGGGCGCTGGTGACGACCGTCGAGGCGGGGGCGAACGGCGCCTCGATCCCTTCGAGGGTCAGCTCCGCGTCACCGATGGCGATCTTGCTGTCGAGGACGATGTCGCAGTGGTCCCGGAGGAAGCCGCCCGAGCTGTGCCGGGAGCGGGTGGTGTCGGCGTAGGCCACCGAGGTCACGCCGATGACCTTGAGGCCGAGCGCCCGCGCGTTCAGTGCCATCTCCACCGGCAGCGCGTTGCGCCCGGAGAGCGAGATGATCACGAGGACGTCGCCGGCCTGCGCGGGACTGGAGTCCAGCACGGCACCGGCCAGTCCGCCGACCCGCTCCAGCGCGGAGCCGAGCGTCGCGGGCATCACGTCGACCCCGACCGTCCCGGGCACGGCCAGCAGGTTCATCAGGGCGAGCCCGCCCGCCCGGTAGACGACGTCCTGGGCGGCGAGCGAGGAGTGCCCGGCACCGAAGGCGAAGAGCCGGCCGCCCGCGGCGACGGTGTCGGCGATGGCGGCACCGGCGGCCGCGATGTTGCCGGACTCCTCGTCGCGTACCCGTTCCAGCAGGCCGATCGCTGCGTCGAAGAACTGACCGGCCAGCTTGCTGTCGCTCATCGAGGAGGCCCTTTCCGGCGGGAGGAAGCGGGGAGGAGACGTTCGAGGCGTCCGTGCCGCCGATCACGTTGCGGTCTGGACCAGTGGCCTGTCAATACCGTCCCGGCGGCGCGGCCGCACGGTGTTCGGTCGGGGAGGCACGGTTGTCGGTGGTATGCGTCAGAATTGGTGGCAGGGCCAGCGCACGACTTTTTCTTGTCACAGCACCGAGGGGCACGAATGTCCGGACTGATCGACACCACGGAGATGTATCTCCGCACCATCCTCGAACTCGAAGAGGAAGGCGTGGTCCCCATGCGCGCCCGGATCGCGGAGCGGCTCGACCAGAGCGGCCCGACGGTCAGCCAGACGGTGGCGCGGATGGAGCGCGACGGCCTGGTGCAGGTCGCGGGCGACCGGCACCTGGAGCTGACCGACGAGGGGCGCCGCCTCGCGACGCGCGTGATGCGCAAGCACCGGCTCGCGGAGTGCCTGCTCGTCGATGTGATCGGCCTGGAGTGGGAGCAGGTCCACGCCGAGGCGTGCCGCTGGGAGCACGTGATGAGCGAGGCCGTGGAGCGGCGGGTGCTGGAGCTGCTGCGCCACCCGACGGAGTCGCCGTACGGGAATCCGATCCCGGGTCTGGAGGAGCTGGGCGAGAAGGCCGAGGCCGACCCGTTCCTCGACGAGGGCATGGTGAGCCTGACGGAGCTGGACCCGGGCGCCGATGGCAAGACGGTGGTCGTGCGCCGGATCGGGGAGCCGATCCAGACGGACGCGCAGCTGATGTACACGCTGCGGCGGGCGGGGGTGCAGCCCGGTTCGGTGGTCAGCGTGACGCAGTCGCCGGGCGGGGTGCTGGTCGGCAGCAGCGGTGAGGCCGCGGAGCTGGGGCCCGAGATCGCTTCGCACGTCTTCGTGGGCAAGCGCTGATTCCGGTTGCGCGGCCGGATTCCGCGCGTGGGCCGGGTTCCGGCGAGTGAGCCGGGTCCCGGTTCGGGGCGGGTTCCGGCGGCTTCGGTTTCATGGGCCGGGTTCGGCTTCGGGTTCGTGGGCCGGTGCCGGTTTTGGACGTGACCCGGCTCCCGGCGTGACCCGGCTCCCGGCGTGACCCGGTTCTCCGGCACGTGCCGAGGGCGGCCCTTCTTGTCCGCTTCCCCTTTTTCCGTCCCGAACCGCAGCGCTCCGATGGATTGCGTGCCAGGCTGTCGCTGAGGCATACCTGAGGGTGCCGGCCGATGGGCCGCGCGGTCGGGAGGGGGCAGGCGCATGCACCCGTCGCAGTCGCACGGGCGTGTCCGGCGGGTCCGGCGCGCGAACGGGGGGCGTGGCCGCTGTGCGCCGCCGCGACCGGCTTCCCGTGTGTCCTGCACGCCCCGTACGCCCTGCGCGGCTTGTGCGGCCCGTACAGCAGAGGGCCCCGGCGCCGTGCGGCGCCGGGGCCTGTCCTCCCCTGGTTCGACCTGGAGCCCCGAGCTCTCGAGGTCGGTCCCTGCGGGCCCTCATCCCCGAGTGGCCCGCCTCCCGGTGAAGATCTCCCCTCCACCACGGGCATCAATCCTTCGAAGCCGTCACTCGAACGAGCGGTGTTGCGTGGCAGAACCCTATTTTCGAACGTGAGTTCGATACTCTGAGGCGGTGCGGCCACGGTCGCGGTGCGACCACGGTGATCGAGCGGCAATCGAGCGGTGATCGAGGACCAGAAGGGGGTGCCAGGACATATGGTGCGACGCATCGATGTGACCGGGGCCGGCGGCGTACGCCTCGCGGCCTGGGAGTTCGCCGAGCCGCCCAAGGGGCGCGCGGAGGGTGATCGCGCCCCCGGGGTCCTGCTGCTCCACGGCCTGATGGGCCGGGCCGCGCACTGGGCCCCGACCGCCCGCTGGCTCGCCGAGCGGCACCGGGCGGTCGCGCTCGACCAGCGGGGCCACGGCCGCAGCGACAAGCCGGCCGACGGCCCGTACACCCGCGATGTGTACGTCGCCGACGCCGAGGCGGCGATCGAACAGCTCGACCTGGCGCCCGTCACCCTGGTCGGGCACGCGATGGGGGCGCTGACGGCCTGGCAGCTCGCCGTGAAGCGCCCCGATCTCGTGCGGGCCCTGGTCGTCTGCGACATGCGGGCCTCGGCGCTGGGGGCGGCCTCGCAGCGCGAGTGGGACGACTGGTTCCGTACCTGGCCGGTCCCGTTCGCGACGCTCTCCGACGTGCGGAAGTGGTTCGGCGAGGACGACCCCTGGGTGGAGCGGCCCAACCCGGCCCGCGGCGAGTACTTCGCCGAGGTGATGGCCGAGCGGGCCGACGGCTGGCGTCCTGTCTTCTCCCGGCGGCAGATGCTCCAGTCCCGCGCGACCTGGGTGTTCGACGCCCACTGGGAGGAGCTGGCGCAGGTCGGCTGCCCGACGCTGGTGCTTCGCGGGCTCGACGGCGAGCTGGGCCGGGCGGAGGCCCAGGAGATGGTCCGCGTACTGCCGCGCGGGCAGTACGCGGAGGTGGCCGACGCCGGTCATCTCGTCCACTACGACCAGCCCGAGGGCTGGCGCGCGGCGGTCGAGCCCTTCCTGGAGCGGCACGCCGAGGACGCCCCCGGCGACCGCGAACCCGTCCCGATGTAGCCCGCCGCGCCGTGGGCGGCCGGGGTGCGGCCTTCGCCGCCTGCCGCACCGGGGCTCGGCTTTTGCCGACCGCCGACTGCCGACCGCCGACCCGAGGCCCGGTCTTCGCCGAACCCTGGCCCCGGCCCGGTGCTCGGCCTTCGCGGGCCCCGGACCGGGGCTCAGCCCTTGCTGACCGCTGCCAGGATCTCCGGGAGCCGTTCCGCCGTGCGCGGTGCCGCGATCCGCAGCCCCGCCCAGACGATCAGCGCCCCGTACACGATCCCCGCGGGCAGCAGCGTCCACAGCCACTGCTGGTGGTCCGCGACGTGCAGCCAGATCGTCGTCCCGATCAGGGGCAGGCAGAGCAGCCCCGCCGAGAGCATTCCGCCGAACATGGAGATCCAGGCGAGCCCGGCCTGCCCCGGCGCCACGTTCTTGAACGCCCCGTCCTGCGGGATCGAGTACGGGAAGAGCGCCGACGTCACCGCGCCCGTCGCCAGCATCCCGCACAGCACCCCGACCGACAGCCCCAGCGCCGGCGGCAGCGAGCCCCAGTCCCCGGTCACCGCCGCGGTCAGCACCGTCACCACGATCGTGAACGGCAGTGTGATCAGCAGCAGCGTCAGCGCCCGCGCCCGCAGTTCGAGGTAGGCGTCCCGGGTGGAGGAGATCGTCAGCGAGACCATCCAGAACGCGGAGGTGTCCTGGCCGAACTGGTTGTACATCTGGACGCCGAGCATTCCGGCGGCGAAACAGGAGAAGTAGACCGAGCCATGGCCCTGGAGGGCGTTGAACAGCGGTACGAGCAGCCCGACCGCCAGCGCCGTGACCCAGGCCGACTTGGTCTTCGGGTCGCGGACGATGTACCGCAGACTCCGCTCCATCACCGGGCCCGTGCGCCCCGCGGGCAGCAGCGCGGAGAGCCGGGAGCCCTCCTTGCCGGTCTTCTCGCGGGCCGGACCGGCGGCGGCCAGCGTCGAGCCGTCCGGCGACGTCATCAGCTTCGTCAGGCTCCGCTGCCACAGCCACAGCAGCGCCAGCAGCGCCGCCACCGACAGCAGCAACTGCCCGGCGGCCTGCCCGTACGCGCCCCGGGACGCCGAGTCCACCGCCCCGATCGCGGAGGCGGGCGGCAGCCAGCGCACCACGTCCGCGGCCGGGGCGAGCGTGGACAGCCCGCCCGCCTCGCCGATCCGCTGCGCACCGAAGTTGACGACCTGGAAGCCCACCGCGATCACCAGCCCGCTGAGCACCGCCAGATCGCGGCCCTTGCGCGAGCTCAGCAGCCGGGTGTTGGCCGTGGCCACCGCACGGGCCAGCGCCACGCACAGCAGCAGCGCGAGCGGCGCGCAGACCACGGCGAACACGGCCCCGACCGCCCCGTACGCCACCGCCGCCACCGAACCGGCGGCCAGGCACAGGGTGAACAGCGGGCCGATCCCGACCAGCGAGGCCGTCAGCAGCGCCGAGATCAGCGATCGCGGGCGCAGCGGCAGCATCACCAGCCGGCTCGGGTCCAGGGTCTCGTCGCCGCTCGGGAAGAACAGCGGCATCACGGCCCAGCCGACCGCCATCACGCCGGCCAGCAGGACGACGACGGAGGCGGCGTGCTCGCTGCCGCGCATCGCGACCAGTGCGAGCAGCTGGCCCGCGGCGATCAGCAGGGCGAAGACGACGGAAGCGATGTACGCGGCCCGCCGCCCGGCCGACTGCCGCAGCCCGTTGCGCAGCAGGGCCAGTTTCAGCCGTACGAAGACGCCGACGAGCCCCTCGCCGTCGGCCGGTGCGGGCGCGGTGCCCGCCGGGGCGTCGAGCACGCTCATCGCTTCCCGCCCAGCCAGTCCAGGGACTCGCCGGTGGTGCGCGCACCGGCCCCGACGAGTTCGAGGAAGGCGTTCTGCAGCGAGGACGCCTCGCCGCGGACCTGCTCCAGGGTGCCCTGGGCGCGGATCGTCCCGGCGGCCATGACGGCCACCCAGTCGCAGAGGGACTCGACGAGCTCCATCACATGGCTGGAGAAGACGACGGTCGCCCCGGAACGGGTGTAGCGCTCCAGGACCTCGCGGATGGTCTGTGCCGAGACCGGGTCGACGCCCTCGAACGGCTCGTCCAGGAAGAGGACTTCGGGGTTGTGCAGCAGCGCGGCGGCGAGCCCGATCTTCTTGCGCATGCCGGTCGAGTAGTCGACGACCAGCTTGTGCTGGGCGCCCGCCAGGCCGAGCACGTCCAGGAGCTGGGTGGCCCGCTTGTCCACCTCGGCGCCCGGCAGCCCGCGCAACCGTCCGTTGTACGCGAGGAGTTCACGGCCCGAGAGCCGTTCGAAGAGCCGCAGCCCCTCGGGGAGCACGCCGATCCTGCGCTTGACCTCGACCGGGTCGCTCCACACGTCGTGCCCGGCGACCTCGACGTGTCCCTGGTCGGGCCGGAGCAGCCCGGTGACCATCGACAGGGTGGTCGTCTTGCCCGCGCCGTTGGGTCCGACCAGGCCGATGAAACGGCCCGCGGGCAGCTCCAGATCGATCCCGGCCACCGCGGTCTGTTCCCCGAACCGCTTCCACAGACCCTGCACGCGGACGGCGGGGGGCGGAGTGGTCGATCCGCCCGTGCCCCCGGTCCCCGTGCCGTCCGCCGTCTGTTCGGGCTGTGCCCGGTCCTTCATGTCCCGCTGCCTTTCCGTGGCCCCGTTTTATCCCCCGTTTACAGGACCACCCTACGAAAGACTGTTCTATCGGGATCGATCGCGCGTGTCGGCCGCTTCCCTGGCGCAGGCGTAGGCGAGCGGGCTGATGAGTTCCTCCGCGTCCGGCAGCCAGCGGTTGGCGGCGGTCGGGCGGCGGACCCACTGGACCGTTCCGTAGCCGCCGATCCGGGTCGGCGGACCCGTCACGTACGCGCCCTCGCCGCGGGCGGTCAGATCGATGGCGGCGGCCTGCCAGCCCAACTTCCGTACCAGTCCCTCCGACTTGGCGGCGGCGCCGGGCAGGACGAAGAAGTGCACCCGGCGGTCGGGGCTGTGGGTGACCGGCCCGAGCGGCAGGCCCATCCGCTCCATCCGGGCCAGCGCCATGAAGCCCGCGGACTCGGGGACGTCGATGGTGTCGAAGGCGTGCCCGGTGGGCAGCAGGATCGACGCCTTCGGCCGCCGGGACCACATCCGGCGGGCCGCGGCCCCGCTCCCGGTCGCCCGGCCCGCCCAGTCGGGGCCCGACGGGTGGGCGCCGGGGGCCGCGCAGCCGGTGTCCCCGCAGGAGCACCGCTCGGCACCCTCCACCGCCTCCAGCCAGGTGCCCGGGCAGACGTCCCAGTGCCGTTCCTCCGCGTACCGCACCGCCGCGTCGAGCAGTTGGCCCTCCCGCTGCCGGGGGACCTTCGCGGTTTCCTCGACGCCCGGCTCCGTTGCTTCTGTTGCTTCCGGTGCTTCTGTTACTTCTCCGACGACGACGGACTCTTCCGTTCGGATGCGCTCTTCCACGCTGAGCACAACTACGGCCAATGACCGCGGTTACGGGGGTGAAAGGCGCGCCCACGGCGCTCGATTCCGCATCCGGGGCGCATGGGTGCATGGGCGGGGGCGCGCAGTAGGCGGGGTCCGGCCTGAGGGGTAAGCACATACGGGCAAACCGGCGGGCGTTCGCCGGGCGGGCCCGGAACGGTCGGCCTCTGTCATATGCCGACAGGAATGGTGCCGAAGACGACGCCCGTGATGAACACGATGAATCCGTGCATTTTCCGCGTATTCGCCGGGCAGTGATCGGCTCAATCATCACTGCGGCCTCAGGGGGAAACATGGCAGCCAGGCCTCTCGTAGCCCGCCAGCCGAACGAACGGCTCCAGGCGCTCATTCAGGAAGCCGGATGCTCCAACGCCGGCCTCGCCCGCCGCGTCAACATGGTCGGCGCGGAGCGCGGGCTCGATCTGCGGTACGACAAGACGTCCGTGGCCCGTTGGCTGCGCGGACAGCAACCACGTGGGAGGGCACCGGGAATCATCGCGGAGGCGCTCGGCCGCAAGCTCGGCCGCACGGTCACGATCGACGAGATCGGCATGGCCAACGGCAAGAACCTGGCGTCCGGCGTGGGCCTCCAGTTCGCCCCGACCGTGATCGGCGCGATCGAGCAGGTCTGCGAGCTGTGGCGGAGCGACGTCGGGCGGCGCGACTTCCTGTCCGGTTCGGCGGTCGCCTCCTCCGCGCTCGTCGAACCCAGCCGCGACTGGCTGATCACCGGCGCGGACCCGCAGGTGGCGCGGTCCGCCGGGGCCCGGGTCGGGATGTCGGACGTGGCGGCGGTGCGGTCGATGACGGGCGCGCTGGTCGACCTCGACCACCGCTTCGGCAGCGGGCACGTACGGCCGGTCCTGGTGCACTACCTCAACAGCGTGGTGTC
This sequence comes from Streptomyces sp. NPDC056347, assembly GCF_042262625.1. Taxonomy (NCBI): domain Bacteria; kingdom Bacillati; phylum Actinomycetota; class Actinomycetes; order Kitasatosporales; family Streptomycetaceae; genus Streptomyces; species Streptomyces sp. NPDC056347. Next base: position 62,804 of record NZ_JBHJQP010000016.1, read on the forward strand.
CGGGCTGCTCTCCGGGGCGTACCGCGAGTCGGTCGGCCGCCAGCTGTTCGCGGCGGTCGCCCGGCTCACCGAACTCGGCGGGTACATGGCGGTGGACACGGGCCAGCCGGGGCTCGCCCAGCGCTACTACATCCAGGCCCTGCGGCTCGCCCAGGCGGCGGACGACCGGGCGTACGGCGGCTATGTGCTGGCCGCCTCGATGAGCCATCTCGCCGCGCAGCTGGGCAATCCCCGGGAGATCGCCCAGCTGGCCCGCGCCGCGCAGGAAGGCGCGCGCGGACATGTCACGCCGCGGGCGGAGGCGATGTTCTACGCGGCGGAGGCGCGCGGGCACGCCCTGCTCGGCGACGCCCGCACCTGTCAGGAGGTCACCGGTCACGCGCTGGCGGCCCTGGACAAGGCCGAGCCGGAGACGGGCGACGACCCGGACTGGATCGCCCACTTCGACCACGCCTATCTCGCGGACGAACTGGCGCACTGCCACCGCGACCTGGGCCAGGCGGAGGCGGCCGCCCGCCGCGCGAAGGAGTCCCTGGCGGGGCTGCCGGAGTCCCGGGCCCGCCGCCGGGGCATCGGGCTGGTGCTGCTGGCGACGGCCCAGGTGCAGATGCGCGAGGTGGAGCAGGCGTGCCACACCGGTACGCAGGCGATGGAGCTGCTGGGCTCGGTGCGCTCCAGCCGGGGCGCGGAGTATCTGGACGATCTCCAGCAGCGGTTGCTGCCGTACGGGGACGAGTCGGCGGTGCGCGAGTTCGGCGCGCGGCTGGAGCTCCAGGCGGCCTGACCGGGGGACGGCCGGGGGTGCGTCCGGCCGCCCCACCGGCCGCGTCGTGACGGCGTCGAGTGCTACGGCACCTGTGAAGGGGTGGTGAGTGACCGCACACGCTTGGCGGACCGCGCCGACCACCCGATAGCGTGAGCCGACGATTCCGTAGGTTTACACGTAGGAGTCCCGGTGACGCAGAGCGGCGGACAGGGCGGCGAGCAGCGGTTCCCCGCTGAACGGCCCGCGCACGAAGGTGTCGTGCTGCCCGCGGGCGGCGGCGAGCCCTGGATATCAGGGCCCGCGGATCAGGCCGCTCCGGCGGGCGGAGCGCCGTGGGGCGGTTCCTGGGGGCCGCAGGCGGCGCAGCAGAACGCCGCGCACCCGGCCCAGCCGCCGTCCCAGGCCCTGCCCCCGGCGCAGGGGCAGGGGCAGAGTCAGTACGGCGGGCAGGCACCGTACGGCCAGGGCCCGTACGACCAGGGGCAGTACGGCCAGGGCCAGGGGTACGCCCAGCCGGGCCAGGGGTACGGGTATCCGCCGGCCCCGCAGCAGGCGCAGCCCGGCCAGGGGTACGGGTATCCGCCCGCCCCGCAGCAGGCACAGCCGCCGCACGCCCAGCCGCTGCCGCCGATGCAGTCGCAGCAGCCCGGGCACACCCCGCAGCAGCCCCCGCAGCCGTTCGCGCAGCCGCTGCCGCCCGAGGCCGGGCCCGGTGCGGTCCCCGGCGCCGGTGCGGGCGGCGACGCGGAGGCCACGCAGTACATCGCGTCGGTGCCCGGCGGGCCCGCGCCCGGTGGGCTGCCCCCGGAGAACCCGGCGGAGTCGACCGCGTTCCTCGGCCACACCGCGCCACAGCCCCCGCAGCAGGCGTACCAGCAGCCCGGCCAGGGCGGGGACGCCGAGGCGACCCAGTACATCCCGCCGGTGCCCGGCGGCGCCCCGTACGACATCCGGCCCGGCACCCCGGGCGAACGGCAGCCGCCCGCCGAGTTCGACAACCTGTTCCGCAACGACGAGCCGGCCGGTGCCACCACGCAGATGCCCCGGCTCGACCACGGCGCCGCCTACCAGAGCGCCCCGCACGCCTCCCAGCCCCCGCACGCCTCCCAGCCCTCGTACGGGCCGGTGGACGAGGAGCCGCCCGCGCGCCGGAAGCGGCCGCACGTCACGCTGATCGCGGCCGTCGTGGCGGGCTGCGCCGTCGTCGGTCTGGGCGCGGGCGCGCTGCTCAGCGGCGGCGGTGACGGCAAGGCCAAGGACGACAAGGAGCCGGTCGCCGCGGCGAGCCGGCCGGCCGAGAAGCCCGCCCAGCAGGCCGCCGACCCGGCGAAGCCGCAGGCCGAGGCGCTCGACAAGCTGCTGGCGGACAGCAACAACAGCCGGGCCGCGGTCATCGGGGCCGTCGAGAAGACCAAGACCTGCAGCGACCTGGACCAGGCCGTGAACGACCTGAAGGGCGCCGCCCAGCAGCGCCGCGACCTGGTCACCCGGCTCGGCGAGCTCTCCGTCGACCAGCTGCCCGACCACGCCCGGCTGACCGAGGCCCTCACCCGGGCGTGGCAGGCCTCCGCCTCGGCCGACGACCACTACGCCGCCTGGGCCGAGCAGGCCAAGCACGGCAAGAAGGTGTGCAAGCACGGCAGGGCCCGTACGACCTCCGAGACCCAGCAGGCGACCGTGCAGAGCGGCGAGGCGAGCAAGGCGAAGCAGCAGGCCTCGACGCTGTGGAACTCGATCGCGTCGAAGTACGGCCTGACCCGCCGGGAGGCGACGCAGCTCTGACCGGGGCGCGGCTCCGGCCGGGACGCCGGCCCCCGGTCAGTGCCGGGTGCTGGCGTCCGAGAGCGTCTCCGCGACGTTCATGAACCCCTTCCGGTCCGCGACGAGCCGCCCGTCGCGGACCACCTGGAACGTCACCCTGGTGTTGACGATCCGCGGGTAGGCGGAGGAGCCCAGCACGTCCGTGAAGCCCCAGCGCAGCACCGGGGTCAGGCCGCCGGTCGCGGCCGGGGTGCCGGTGTTGAGGGCGGAGGTGATCGTCCACGGGGTGATCCGCGCGGTGTCGACCGCCTTCACGAGCTCCCCCAGCACCGTGTACGCGATCCAGGTGGTCTGCACCCCGGTGTCGTCCGGGTCGATCCGGTTGTCACCGAAGGCGTGCTCGCGGATCACCTGCCGCATCCCGTTCCAGCGGGCGTCGCCCGAGTCCGGGTACCAGCCGGTGATGTACGCCCCCTCGAATGGGCTCTTCCGGCCGCCGGTGCTGTCGATCAGCGGCTGGTCGACGCTGCCGAGCACCGAGGAGATCCGCACCTTCCCGTACGAGGGTTCCAGCCGCCGGAAGGAGTCGAAGAAGGTCTCCGTGCTCCGGCCGAGCACCGCCGTCGTGCAGCCGCCCGCCGGCCCCGCCGCGTGGAGCGCCGAACCGGCCGCGTCGTCGTACGACGTCGCCGTCTCCGGTGCCCGGATGTCGGCGGGCGCGGGCCGCCCGGCCGCGGTGAGGCCGGTCCTCAGGAGCCAGGCCTGGCTGTCGCCGACGAGGGTGTCCGGCCGCACCACCGACACCCGCTCGCAGGAGCGGGCGAGCTGGCGGGCGTTGCCCGCGAGCAGGGCCGACTGGCCGCCGTTGACCGGGAAGGAGATGTAGCTGGTGAACTCCTCGTCGGTGGCGCCGTAGCCGCCGATGAACGGAATCCCGGCACCCTCCAGCGGCGGCATGAACGCCGCCCCGTGGCGGCTGTACGAGCCGACGACCGCGACCGCCTTCTCCTGGACGGCCCGCCGGGCGCACTTCGCGGCGCCGACCGAGGTGTCCTGCTCGTCGCAGGTGACGACGCGCAGCCGGTGGCCGTCCAGCCCGCCGTTGCCGTTGGCCCAGCGGGCGTAGGTGCGCGCCATGGCGGTCATGCCCGCCATGTTCACCGTGTCCGGCCCGGCGACGCCGCTCGGCGCCCAGGTCATGACGGTGATGGGCTCCCTGGAGCCCCCCGTGGCTCCAGGGAGAGCACTGCAACCGGTGATCAGCAATGCCCCGGCCACCGCACTCGTGAGGAGCTTGAAGGAGCGCGGGGAACTGGGGCGTCGCCATCCGGTCATGGGCCTGAACATTTCCGGATTCGGGGTAACGGCGCCGTGTGCGCCGGTCAACGCGGGGTGACATCCGGGTGAATTGCGGGGGCCCGCGTGACGGGCCCGCCGAGGAACGTACGATCGATGACCGTGCAGCAAGGTTCGGAGAACTCTTCCCGTCGCGGCCGTCGCTCCTCCACCATGGGCGGCATGCCGCTGAATGACATGCCGTGGTGGCGCTGGCGCAGCAACGTGCGCTCGGCGCTGCACATGCTCTCCGACCCCGTCTTCCACCACGAGTGCTGGCTGCCCGGCCTGGAGGGGTACGGCGACGTCACCGACGCCGTCTACCGCCTGGTCGAGGACACCTGGCTGGACAACTGGTCCGCCGAGAAGTACATAGGCACGATCTTCCGCGACGCGGGCGAGACCGCCCTCGTCGACGTCGCCGTCCTCAGGGTGCTGCGCATCATGCACCAGGTCGGCGCGGACGCCCCCGTCTCGGCGTACCTGGAGCACCACGGCTGGCCGGAGGCCGTACAGGCCGCCCGCGAGGCCCATGTGCTGCTCGCCGGAAACGACGGCGAGGACCCCGACACACCGCCCCGTTCCCTCGATGTGCTCCACATTCTGACCGGTTCGGCCTGATGGCGGCCCGGTGTGGCACGCTACGGGAATGACCGAGCCGCAGCCCGCCGGGACCGCTCCCGAGCAGTACGTCCTCACGCTCTCCTGCCCCGACCGGCAGGGCATCGTGCACGCCGTGTCGAGCTATCTCTTCATGACCGGCTGCAACATCGAGGACAGCCAGCAGTTCGGTGACCACGACACCGGTCTCTTCTTCATGCGCGTCCACTTCTCGGCGGAGGCCCCGGTGACCGTGGAGAAGCTGCGGGCCAGCTTCGCCGCGGTCGGCGACTCCTTCCGGATGGAGTGGCAGATCCACCGTTCCGCGGAGCGGATGCGGATCGTGCTGATGGTCAGCAGGTTCGGGCACTGCCTCAACGACCTGCTGTTCCGTTCGAGGATCGGGGCGCTGCCGGTCGAGATCGCCGCCGTCGTCTCCAACCACACGGACTTCGCCGAGCTGGTCGCCTCGTACAACGTGCCGTTCCGGCACATTCCGGTGACCAAGGGGAACAAGGCCGAGGCGGAGGCGCAGCTGCTGGAGCTGGTCCGCGAGGAGAACGTCGAGCTGGTCGTCCTCGCCCGCTACATGCAGGTCCTCTCGGACGACCTGTGCAAGCAGCTGAGCGGCCGGATCATCAACATCCACCACTCCTTCCTGCCGAGCTTCAAGGGCGCGAAGCCGTACCACCAGGCGCACGCCCGCGGGGTCAAGCTGATCGGCGCGACGGCGCACTATGTGACGGCCGACCTCGACGAGGGGCCGATCATCGAGCAGGAGGTCGAGCGGGTGGGCCACGGCGTCACCCCGGACGAGCTGGTCGCCGTCGGGCGCGACGTGGAGTGCCAGGCGCTGGCGCGGGCCGTGAAGTGGCACGCGGAGCACCGCATCCTGCTCAACGGCCACCGCACGGTGGTCTTCGCGTAACAGCTCCCGCC
>NZ_JBHJQP010000017.1:0-64519 GCF_042262625.1 Streptomyces sp. NPDC056347
GGGCCGGACCTGTCGGCATCCGGCCCGGGCCCGCCGGCATCCGGGTCAGCCGCCGAGCAGCTCCACGTTCACGTCCGCCGGGAAACCGGTCGTCGGACCGACCCGCCGGGCGAACTCCTGCACACCCGCCAGCTGCTCCGGGCCGAAGCGGAAGTCCAGGGTGGTGAAGTACCGCTCCAGCACCTCCGAGTCGAAGGCCTCCCAGCGCGCCGCCTGCTCCGCGACCTTGGTGACCTCCTCCAGGGAGAGGTCCCGCGAGGCCAGGAACGCCTCGTGCACCTTGGCTACCTGGTCGGGCACGCGCGCCAGGAAGTCCTTGCGCGCCGCCCAGACCGCGAAGACGAACGGCAGCCCGGTCCACTCCTTCCACATCTGGCCCAGGTCGTGGACCTGGAGACCCAGCCGGGGCGCGTCGTGCAGGTTGGCGCGCAGCGCGGCGTCGCCGATGAGCACCGCGGCGTCCGCCTCCTGCATCATCAGCCCGAGGTCCGGCGGACAGGTGTAGTAGTCCGGACTGACCCCGTACCGCTCGGCCAGCAGCAGCTGCGCCAGGCGCACGGAGGTCCGCGAGGTCGAGCCGAGCGCCACCCGGGCCCGGTCCAGCTGGTCCAGCGGCACCTGCGACACGATCACGCACGACATGACGGGTCCGTCGCACCCCACCGCGATGTCGGGGAACGCGACCAGGTCGTCGGCGTTGCGCAGGAACTCCACCAGCGTGACGGGGCCGATGTCCAGATCGCCCCTGATCAGCTGCTCGCTGAGCTTCTCCGGGGTGTCCTTCGACAGCTCCAGGTCGAGCAGGGTCCCGGTCCGTGCCAGACCCCAGTAGAGGGGAAGGCAGTTCAGGAACTGGATGTGGCCGACGCGCGGCCGGCTGCGGCGGTCGTCGCCTTCGACGGCCGAGACGGTTGAGACGGTTGAATTGTCCACATCGCGAGGCTAGACCCGCGGCTCGAAACGGACGGCACCGGGGGCGCGAGGCGCATCCGAAGCCACCCCGAAGCACCGCGGAGCAGCCCTTGAAAGCGCCCCGGAACGGCATCGGCGGAACGCCGGAGGTATGCGGAACGTTCTCCTCCGTACGCTTCGAAGTCGTTCCCGCGACACCCTTCCGTGCGCCCACTTCGGCGGCCCGCCGAGGGGCCAATCAAACATCCGGGTGAAGTGATCTTTCCCTCTACCGTTCGATACACGCTGCGTGCTAGGCTCGACGCAAGTTGCAGTTTGGTTTCCCTTGCAGTACAGAGCCTGCGGAGCATGTAACCCGCAGGCTTTTGTAGTTTTCAGACTTCTATGCAGGTTCTGGAGCAGGGCAACCCTTTGGCCCAAGGAGGGCTTATGGCTACCGGAACCGTCAAGTGGTTCAACGCTGAAAAGGGCTTCGGCTTCATCGCCCAGGACGGCGGCGGCCCGGATGTCTTCGTCCACTACTCCGCGATCAACGCGTCCGGGTTCCGCTCCCTCGAGGAGAACCAGGTCGTGAACTTCGACGTCACTCAGGGACCCAAGGGTCCGCAGGCTGAGAACGTCACCCCGGCCTAGTTGCCCGGGTCGGCCGATCGCGGCCGGCTAGTAGTACCCAAGGAGCCCCGCTCCTCCGCTTCGGCGGGGAACGGGGCTCCTGCCTTTTCGTCCCCGTTCCGTTCCCCGGCCTCGCCGCGTCCCCCGTTTCCCCGTTTCCTTCCGCCGTTCGCGCGTCAGCCGTTCCGCGTTGCGGCGCGGCCTTCCCGGCCTTCCCGGCCTTCCCGGCCTTCCCGGCCTTCCCGGAGCCTTTTCCGCCGCGTTGAATTCCTCCGTCGCCGGGCCGCACGAGGGCGGCGCTTGACCTTGACACCGTGTGAAGCGGTGCACTCGGAGACGTCATGTTCACCATCGGAGACTTCGCCAGGTACGGACGGGTGTCGGCCCGGATGCTGCGTCATTACGACGCCATCGGGCTGCTGCGCCCCGACCGCACCGACCCCGCCACCGGCTACCGCTTCTACGGGGCGGCCCAGCTCTCACGCCTCAACCGTGTCATCGCCCTCAAGGACCTCGGCTTCACGCTTCAGCAGGTGCAGGCCATCCTCGACGAGCAGGTGGGACCGGAGGAGCTGCGCGGGATGCTGCGGCTGCGCCGGGCCGAGCTGGAGGAGGCCATGCGGGCGGCGGCCGCCCGGCTGGCGCAGGTCGAGGCGAGGCTCCGGTCGATCGAGAGCGAGGGACACATGTCCACGAACGACGTCGTCGTCAAGCAGGTCCCGGCGGTACGGGTCGCGGAGCTGTCGGGCACCGCGGCGAGCTACGGGCCGGAGCACATCACGCCCGTGATCGGACCGCTGTACGAGCGGCTGTTTCCGCTGCTCGCCGGTACGGGCGTCCGTCCGGGCGGTCCGGGGATCGCGTACTACGAGGACGCCCCGGCGGGCGGGGGCGCGGTCGTCGTCCATGCGGGAGTCACGGTGTCCGCGCCGGTGGGCCCGCTGGGCGACACCGGGATCACGGTGGTCGAGCTGCCCGCGTTCGAGGCGGCGACGGTCGTCCACCGGGGTTCGATGGACGGCGTACTGCCGACCTCCCAGACCCTGGCCCGCTGGATCGACGCCAACGGGTACCGGTCCCTGGGGTACGTCCGGGAGGTCAACCTGGAGTGCCCCGAGGACCGGGACCTGTGGGTGACGGAGCTCCAGGAGCCGATCACCGGGGCGTGAACACCGCGTACCCACCGCCCGCCTGCCGCCTGCCGCCGGGCGCCGGGGCGGGGCAGGGGCCGGCAGACGACGTGACACTTCGTGGGCGAAGTGTCACGTCGTCTCCGCCGCCCCCGTGCACCTCTGCCGCTACCGACCGCCGCCGGGCCCCGGCCACAGCCCGTCGTCGGTGAGCCCCAGCAGGTCGATCGCGTTCCGCCGGACGATCCGGTCGACCACATCCGCGCCCAGATGCCCCATCTGTGCCTCGCCGACCTCGCGCGACTTGGGCCAGGTGGAGTCGGAGTGCGGGTAGTCCGTCTCGTACAGGACGTTTCCGACCCCGATCGCGTCCAGGTTCCGCAGCCCGAAGGCGTCGTCGAAGAAGCAGCCGTAGACATGCTCGGCGAACAGCTCCGACGGCGGGCGGTGCACCTTGTCGGCGACGCCGCCCCAGGCCCGGTTCTCCTCCCAGACCACGTCGGCGCGTTCCAGGATGTACGGGATCCAGCCGATCTGCCCCTCCGCGTACATGATCCGGAGGTTCGGGAACCGCTCGAACTTGCCGCTCATCAGCCAGTCGACCATGGAGAAGCAGCAGTTGGCGAAGGTGATCGTGGAGCCGACCGCGGGCGGGGCGTCGGCCGAGGTGGACGGCATCCTCGAGGACGAGCCGATATGCATGGCGATCACCGTCCCCGTCTCGTCACAGGCGCGCAGGAAGGGGTCCCACTCGTCCGTGTGAATGGACGGAAGCCCGAGATGCGGGGGTATTTCGGAGAACGCCACGGCGCGCACGCCGCGCGCCGCGTTGCGCCGGACCTCCTCGGCCGCCAGCTCCGCGTCCCAGAGCGGAATCAGCGTGAGCGGGATGAGCCGGCCGTGCGCCTCGGGGCCGCACCACTCCTCGACCATCCAGTCGTTGTACGCGCGCACCCCGAGCAGCCCCAGCTCGCGGTCCTTCGCTTCGGTGAAGGTCTGGCCGCAGAAGCGCGGGAAGGTGGGGAAGCAGAGCGCGGACTGGACGTGATTGACGTCCATGTCGGCGAGGCGCTCGGGCACCGAGAACGAACCCGGACGCATCTGCTCATAGGTGATGATCTCCAGCTTGATCTCGTCCCGGTCGTAGCCGACCGCGGTGTCGAGCCGGGTGAGCGGGCGGTGCAGGTCCTCGTACACCCACCAGTCGCCGATCGGTCCGTCGTCGCCCTTCGCACCCATCACGGGCGCGAACTTTCCGCCCATGAAGGTCATTTCCTTCAGCGGGGCGCGGACGATCCGCGGGCCGCGGTCGAGATACCTGGACGGGAGCCGGTCCCGCCAGACATGAGCGGGCTCCACCGTGTGGTCGTCCACCGAGATGATCTTCGGGAAGGTCTCCATGTTTCCCACGGTAGCCTCAATCTGACGAACCGTCAGCTCTCTGGACCGGACACCGCCGCGAAATCGTTGTCGAGGGCTTGTGCAGAGAGCCACCCACTGCTGACGCGCCCGCCCCGGACAAGGCAGACTGTTGAGCGCGATACCAGCGGTACCGAGCAATCCGCATCCACTCGCCCCGGACCGGCACACGGGCGGGCATTTTCAATGCGGACCACTTCGGCGCGACGGGCAGCACCGGCGGGGCGAGCAGGGCAGGGGGCAGCAATGGACCGTGACAACGGACCGCACACGCGCGTTCCGGAACAGCGCGTTCCGCACCAGCGGCAGGCACGTGACGCCGATCTGCGCTTCTCGGTGCTGGGTCCGGTGAAGGCCTGGCGGGACGGCGAAGCCCTGTCCTCGGGCTCGCCGCAGCAGCGGGCGTTGCTGGCGGCGCTGCTGCTGCGTGGTGGCCGCACGGCCACCGCCGCCGAGCTGATCGACGCCATCTGGGGCGAGGAGCCGCCCTCGCAGGCGCTCGCCACGATACGGACGTACGCCTCCCGGCTCCGCAAGGTCCTCGACCCGCAGACGCTGGTCAGCGATGCCGGCGGATACTCGATCCGGACCGGTCCGGACGCCCTCGACGTGCACGTGGTGCGGGATCTGGCGGCCGATGCGGAGAAGGCCCGGGCGGGCGGCGACCGCGGCCAGGCCCGGACCCTGCTCAACAAGGCGCTCGGGCTGTGGGACGGCGAGGCGCTGGCCTCCGTGCCCGGCCCGTACGCGGAGAACCAGCGCACCCGGCTGGAGGAGTGGCGGCTCCAGCTCACCGAGACCCGGCTGGACCTGGACCTGGAGGTCGGCTGCCACGCGGAGGCGGTCTCCGAGCTGACCGCGCTGACGGCCGCGCACCCGCTGCGGGAGCGGCTGCGCGAGCTCCTGATGATCGCCCTGTACCGCAGCGGCCGCCAGGCCGAGGCGCTGGCCGTCTACGCCGACACCCGCCGCCTGCTCGCCGAGGAGCTGGGCGTGGACCCGCGCCCCGAGCTGGCCCAGCTCCAGCAGCGCATCCTGCGGGCCGACGAGGAGCTGGCCCGCCCCGCCGACGAGCCGGCCCCCGCCTCCGTGCCGGTGCGGCCCGCCCAGCTCCCGGCCACCGTGCCGGACTTCACGGGGCGCGCCTCGTTCGTCCGCGAGCTGGGCGACCGGCTGGCGACCGCCGAGGGCTCCGTGATGGCCGTCTCGGCGCTGGCCGGCATCGGGGGCGTCGGCAAGACGACCCTCGCCGTGCACGTCGCCCACCAGGCCCGCCAGCACTTCCCGGACGGACAGCTCTACGTCGACCTGCAGGGCGCCGGGGCGCGGGCCGCCGAGCCGGAGACCGTGCTCGGCGCGTTCCTGCGCGCCCTGGGCACGGCGGACTCGGCGGTCCCGGACTCCTTGGACGAGCGCGCCGCGCTGTACCGCTCGACGCTCGACGGCCGCCGCGTACTGGTCCTCCTGGACAACGCCCACGACGCGGCACAGGTCCGCCCGCTGCTGCCGGGCACCGCGGGCTGCGCGGCCCTGATCACCAGCCGGGTCCGGATGGTCGACCTGGCAGGTTCGCATCTGATCGACCTGGACGTGATGTCGCCGGAGGAGGCGCTCCGGCTCTTCACCCGGATCGTGGGCGAGGAACGCATCACCTCGGAGCGCGAGGCCGCCCTCGACGTGGTCGCCGCCTGCGGCTTCCTCCCGCTGGCCATCCGGATCGCCGCCTCCCGCCTGGCCGCTCGCCGCACCTGGACGGTCTCCGTGCTGGCCGCCAAGCTCGCGGACGAGCGCCGCCGCCTGGACGAGCTCCAGGCCGGCGACCTCGCGGTGAAGGCCACCTTCGAGCTCGGCTACGGCCAGCTGGAGCCCGCCCAGGCCCGCGCCTTCCGGCTCCTGGGCCTGGCGGACGGCCCGGACATCTCCCTGGCCGCGGCGGCCGCCCTGCTCAACCTGGAGACCCATGCGGCGGAGGACCTCCTGGAGGCCCTCGTCGACACCAGCCTCCTGGAGTCCGCCGCCCCGGGCCGCTACCGCTACCACGACCTGGTGCGCCTCTACGCGCGTTCCTGCGCGGAACGGGACGAACAGGACCTGGAGGAGCGCGAGTCGGCACTGTCCCGGCTGCTGGACTTCTACCTGGCGACGGCGGCGGGCGTGTACGCGCTGGAGCGGCCGGGGGACCGGCTGGTGGACCACCTGGAGCCGACAGAGTGCGCGGGCCTGACGTTCAAGGACCGGCACAGCGCACGCGACTGGCTCTATGCGGAGGCCGGTCCGCTGCTCTCGTGCGTCCGGCAGTCGACCGGTCCCAGGACGCTGGCGCGAGGAGTGGATCTCCTCTGGGCGGCACTCGACCTCGGTGAGTCCGGGGCGAATTCCAGGCAGTACGAGACGACCGCGTTCGCCGTACTGGAGGCCGCCCGTGCGGCGGTCGACCGCCGCACGGAAGTGCGGGCGCTCATGACGTTGGCCGATGTCCACCACACCTCGGGGCGCTTCGACCAGGCCGAGGACGAGGCGGAAAAGGTCCTGCTGCTCGTCGAGACCGACCGTGACCCACTGCCCGGCTGCTGGGCACCGAACGCCCTCGGCATCATGGCCCTTTACCAGAACCGTCACGACGACGGCGAGAAGTACCTGACGCTGGCCATCGACCGCTTCCGCGGCATAGGAGACCGTCCGGGCGAAGCGAGCGCGCTGTGCAATCTGTCGCGCATCCATCTCGCCACGGGGCGTACCGGCAGCGCGGTTTCACTGGCCCAGCAGGGCATAGACATATACGACAGCATGGGACACACCCTCCGCAGTGCGAACGGCCGCTACGCCCTGGGCATGGCTCTCACGCAGAGCGGTCAGTTCGCCACCGCGACGGAACGCCTCACGGAGGCACTGGACATCTTCCTGGACAGCCGTCAGCGCCTCTGGGAAGGCATGACGCTGCTGCGCCTCTCGGAGGTCGACCTCGCGTCCGGGTGTTCCGCCGACGCCGCCACCAAGGCCGAGCAGGCCCTGACCTCTCTCCGGGGCATCGGCGGCGAATGGCGGCGGGGCAATGTACTCACCGTGCTCGGCCGCGCCCTGAACAGCATCGGCCAGTTCGGACGCGCTCAGGCGTGCTGGCGCGAGGCTCTGGCCATCTACGAGGTACGCGGCTCGCACGAGGCCACCACGGTCCGCGCCCTGCTGGCATCCGCCACGCCGTAGACATCCACGGGCACGCCTCCCCTCGCCCGGGAGAGCGTTCATCGTTCGTTTATCGGGACCAGGCACTCTCATGGAAGTCAATCCGCCGCGACGGGGGGCAAGCGGATTGGTACCAAGGCCGCAGCATTAGTCTGAGCGGCCCCGAGGCGCCTGCCCGGCAGTCCACGGGGGAACAGCCGGGCGGGCGTCGTCGACCGATCACATGAGATGCCAAGGAAAGCAGACGAAACATGGCTGACGCGAAGAACGACCTGGAGATCACGACCAAGGACATGCACGCCACGGGTGGGGACGCCGCTCAGATCACGACCAAGGACATGCACGCCACCGGTGGGGACGCCGGTCAGATCACAACCAAGGACATGCACGCCACCGGTGGAACCGTGAAGCCCCTGGACATGCATGCCACGGGTGGCGTCGCCACCACCGATGACATGCACGCCACGTCGGAGCCGGCCAACTAGAGCCACTTCAGGGGCACGGGGGAGGCGGTGTCGACGACGCGGAGGGGGAGTCGTCGCAGCCGCCGGAGGTGCGCGAGTGCCTGCCACGGGGGATGTGGGCGCGCCGCGCGCCAGAAGAGGGGTATGGGCTGGGGGCCCGTACCCCTCTTCGCGTGTGCCAGAGGAACGGGGAGAAGAGGCCGTCACGACACCACACGTGTACACAGCTGAAAAATCGAGCCAATGTTCGAATATTTTGCGCCGAGAGACTGTCGGCACTTCAGTACTTTGGCTAGCGTCACTCACGTCCAAAGATCATTCATGGCACAGGAGTTGAAGTGACCCGCACGAAGAAGTCTCTCGTCGCCGCTGCGTTCACCGTGGCCCTCGGTCTCGGCGCGGCCGCCCCGGCCCTGGCGGACAGCCACATGACCGGCGACACCCACGCCACCGTGGTCACCCCGCAGGACAACACCCACGCCACCGTGGTCACCCCGCAGGACAACACCCACGCCACCGTGGTCACCCCGCAGGACGAGAACCACGTCGGCTGAGCGACGAAAACAGAGCGGGGCTCGAACCAATGATCGGGCCCCGCTCCACCAAAGTCGGAACGACTTGAAGAGAGCGCCCCCGCACGGACGCCCTCTTCAAGTACGCCAGGCAGTTCCCCTCTGGGACCCCATTCGCTCGCTCGATGCTCCGCACCTCACCAGGGCACACGGATGAGGACATGCCTCGCCACACATGACAAACGACCCGTGAAGTTCCCGCAGCCTTTGGGGCCGCCCGTCCGGGGCTCCGATGCCTCCGGGCCCGTCACGGCCGCCGACTCCGGAGTTCGCCCTTGAGGACCTTGCCGCTCGCGTTGCGGGGCAGTTCGGGGAGGAATTCCACGGCTCGCGGGACCTTGTAGTTCGCCATCTCGCGGCGGGACCAGGCGATCAGGTCGTCGGCGGTGAGCGTGGCGCCGGGCCGGCGGACCGCGTACGCCTTGCCGACCTCGCCCAGGCGGGGGTCGGGGACGCCGATGACGGCGACGTCGGCGACGTCCGGGTGGAGGCCGAGGAGTTGTTCTATCTCGGCCGGGTACGCGTTGAAACCGCCGACGATGAACATGTCCTTGATCCGGTCGGTGATCCTCAGGTTGCCGTGCTCGTCGAGTACGCCGACGTCACCGGTGCGCAGCCAGCCGTCCGGGGTGATCGCGGCGGCCGTGGTCTCCGGGTCCTCGAAGTAGCCGCCCATCACGTGGAAGCCGCGCACCAGGATCTCGCCGGGGGCGCCGGGGTCGGCCAGTACCCGGATCTCCGTGCCGGGGATCGCCCGGCCCGAGGTCGAGGCGACGGTCTCCGCCGGATCGTCGCGGCGGCACATGCTGACGATGCCGCTCGCCTCGGAGAGGCCGTACGCGGTGAGGACCGTGGAGATCCGCAGTTCCGTACGGAGCCGCTCCACCAGCCTGAGCGGGACCACCGCCGCGCCCGTCACCACCAGGCGGAGGGCGGAGAGATCGTGCGTGTCCCGGGCCGGGTGGTCCAGCAGGGACTGGTGGAGGGTGGGCGGGCCGGGCAGCACCGAGATCCGTTCGGCGGCGATGTTGGCCAGGGCGGTGTCCACGTTGAACACCGGCTGCGGGACCATCGTGGCGCCCCGCATCAGGCAGGCGATGACGCCCGCCTTGTAGCCGAAGGTGTGGAAGAAGGGGTTCACGATCAGATAGCGGTCGCCCTCGCGCAGGCCGGCCAGCTCGCTCCAGATCGCGTAGCAGCGCAGGGTCTGGGCGTGGGTGATGACGGCACCCTTGGGGCGACCGGTGGTGCCTGAGGTGTAGATGATGTCGGAGGGGTCCGAGGGAGCGACGGCTCCCGCCCTGGCGCGTACCGCTTCCGCGGACACCCCCTCCCCCGCCGCCAGGAAGTCCTTCCAGGTGACGTAGTCGTCGGGGGCGGTGTCGGCCAGCACCACCACCTTCTCCAGGTGCGGGAGTTCGGCCTCCGCCCGGCGCAGTGACGCCACGTACGACGTGCCGAGGAAGGTGCCGGTGACGAAGAGGAGCTTCGCCCGGCTGCGGCCGAGGACGTACGCCGCCTCCGTGCCCTTGAAGCGGGTGTTGAGCGGGACGAGGACCGCGCCCGCCGTGACGGCCCCGAGCGCGGAGACGATCCAGTCCAGGGTGTTGGGGGCCCAGACCGCGACCCGGTCCCCCGGCTCGACGCCCGCGGCAAGGCAGGCGGCGGCAGCCCGCTCCACCCGGTCGCCCAGCTCGGCGTAGGAGATCCGGGTGCGGCCCTCGACGACCGCCTCCCGGTCCCCGTGGCGCCGCGCCGCCGCCCGGACCAGCTCCGGGATGGTGCCCCATTCCTCGTCGCCGCGCATGACCGGCCCTCCCTGACACAGTAGCTGACTATCCGTCAGATTAGCTGTAGCCTCTGCCGCTGTCAGCAGTCATGACGGCCTGGGAGGTGGCGGTGACGGCACTCAAGGACGCGACGGCGATTGCCGGAATAGGGCAGACGGCCTTCGCGAAGCATCTGCCCGAATCCGAGAGGACCTTGGCCTGCCGGGCCATCGTCGCGGCGCTCGACGACGCGGGCATCCCCGCGTCCGAGGTGGACGGATTCGCCTCGTACACGATGGAGGAGACCGACGAGGTCGAGATCGCCAAGGCCATCGGCGCGGGTGATGTCACCTTCTTCAGCAAGGTGGGGTACGGGGGCGGCGGCTCCTGTGCGACGGTCGCCCATCTGGCCGCCGCGGTGGCGACCGGGCAGGCGAGCGTGGGGGTCGCCTGGCGGTCACGGAAGCGGGGCTCGGGGCCCCGGCCCTGGAAGAACACCACGGTGCAGCTGCCGACCCCGGCGCAGTGGACCCGCCCGTACGGGCTGCTGCGGCCGGCCGACGAGATCGGGATGCTGGCCCGCCGCTACATGCACGAGTACGGGGCGACCCGCGACCACCTCTTCAACGTCGCGCTCGCCTGCCGCAACCGCGCCAACCAGAACCCGGACGCGGTGATGTACGAGCGGCCGCTGACCCGCGACATGTATATGACCTCGCGGTGGATCAGCGAGCCGCTCTGCCTCTTCGACAACTGTCTGGAGACGGACGGCGCGCTGGCCTGCGTGATCGTCTCGGCGGAGCGGGCCCGCGACTGCCGGCAGAAGCCCGTGTACATCCACTCCGTCGCGCAGGGGCTGCCCGCCCAGCACCACGGGATGGTCAACTACTGGAACGACGACCCGCTCTCCGGGCCCGCCTGGACGGCCGCCCGGCAGCTGTGGAAGCAGGCCGACTTCGGGCCCGGGGACGTGGACGTGGCGCAGATCTACGACGCGTTCACCCCGCTCATCCCGCTGTCCCTGGAGGGGTACGGCTTCTGCGGGCGCGGCGAGGGCGCGGCGTTCACCGAGGGCGGGGCGCTGGAGAGCGGCGGGCGGCTGCCCATCAACACCGGGGGCGGCGGGCTGAGCGAGGGGTACGTGCACGGTTTCAACCTGATCACCGAGGGCGTCAAGCAGCTGCGCGGCGTCTCCACCGCCCAGGTCCCGGACGCCGGGACGTGCCTGGTCACCGCGGGCGAGGGTGTGCCCACCTCCGCCGTACTGCTGAGGAGTTGAGGAGGCGTCATGACGACGGAGACGGACGGGCTGCTGACGCCCGTGGTGGACGAGGACGGGGCGCCGTTCTGGGAGTACGCGGCCCGCGGCGAGCTGCGCGTGCAGGCCTGCGCCGCCGAGGGGTGCGGGCAGCTGCGCTTCCCGCCGCGGCCGTGCTGCCCGCACTGCCAGTCCTTCGACAGCGAGTGGCGGCGGATGAGCGGGCGGGGCCGGATCTGGTCGTACGTGCTGCCGCATCCGCCACTGCTGCCCGCCTACGCGGCGCAGGCCCCGTACAACGCGGTGGTGGTGGAGCTGGCGGACGCGCCGCGGATCCGGCTGGTCGGGAACGTGGTGAGCGGGCCGGACGCGCCGCTGGACTCGGTCGATCCGGCGCGGCTGCGGATCGGGGCGGCGGTGCGGGCGGTGTTCTGCCCGGACACCTCGGGGCGGACCCTGGTGCGCTGGCTGCTGGAGCGGTGAGCGGCGATGGCGCTGCGTACCGAGACCGACCGGGCGACCGGGGTCGCGCTCGTCACCCTGGACCGGCCGGAGAAACTGAACGCGATCGACCTGGCCACGGCGGCCGAACTGGCTGAGACGTGGCGGGCGTTCCGCTACGACGACGAGGTGCGGGCCGTCGTCCTGACCGGGGCGGGCGGCCGGGCGTTCTGCACCGGGATCGACCGGGACGCCGAGGTGCCGCAGCCCTCCTCCCCGTACACGGTCGACGATCCGCTGCTGGCGATCGGTCCGAAGGCGAACGACCTGTGGAAGCCGGTGGTCGCGGCGGTGGAGGGGATGGCCTGCGGCGGGGCGTTCTACCTGCTGGGCGAGGCGGAGTTCGTGATCGCGTCGAAGGAGGCGACGTTCTTCGACCCGCACACCACGTACGGCATGGTCAGCGCGTACGAGTCGATCGCGATGGCGCAGCGGATGCCGTTCGGGGAGGTGGCCCGGATGGCGCTGATGGGGACGGCCGAGCGGGTCTCGGCCCGGCGGGCGTACGAGACCGGGCTGGTCAGCGAGGTGACGGAGCCGGGCGGCGCGGTGGACGCGGCGCTGCGGGCGGCCGGGGTGATCGCCGGGTACCCGACGGAGGCGGTGCAGGGGACGGTGCGGGCGGTGTGGTCCGCCCGGGAGGCGGCCCGGGCGCAGGCCATGGCCCACGCCCCGCACCTGATCGCGCTCGGGAACCTGCCGCCCGAACGGCAGGGCGAGCTGTTCCGGGGACGGGGCTCCGGTTCGTTCCGGACCCGCTGACCAGGCGGGCCCGGAACGTTCGGGAGCGGTGGACCGGGCGGGTCAGTAGGTCAGTTCGGCCTCGGCCCGGCACTTCTTCACCCGGGAGACCCTGCCCGGGTGGTCCATCCGTACCTCGAGCTCCACGACGTTGCCGCCCTCGGCGTCCTGGTACGCGGTGCCGGTGTCCACGGTCCT
Source organism: Streptomyces sp. NPDC056347 (assembly GCF_042262625.1). Classification (NCBI taxonomy): domain Bacteria; kingdom Bacillati; phylum Actinomycetota; class Actinomycetes; order Kitasatosporales; family Streptomycetaceae; genus Streptomyces; species Streptomyces sp. NPDC056347. The sequence continues at coordinate 12,760 of NZ_JBHJQP010000017.1, forward strand.
GCCGCGGGCGTCGAGGAAGGTCACCGCGACCTCGTAGCTGTGCGAGCCGGTGCCGTTGGCGGTGAGGCTGACGGTGGAGAAGGCGGTGGCCCTGCGCTTGCCCTTGCGCGGCTGGGCGCAGCGGACGACGGAGACCCGGGGCTCCCCGGTGGTGCTGGGGCTCGGGGTCTGCGTCGCGTAGTCGGTGCCGCCCGAGGAACTGCTCGACGAGCCGTAGTCGTCATCGTCGTCGTAGCCGCTGTGGTAGCCGTTGTTGCTCTTCTTGGAGTTGGAGCAGCCGCCACCACTGCTGCTGCTCGAACCGTGGCTCTTGCCACTGCTCTTGCCACTGCGGCCGTGGCCGGAGGTGGAGAAACCGGTGAGTGCGAGTACCACTACCAGCAGTACCGCAGACAGCTTGACATGCCGCATCATCGACGCAGCCCCCCTTGCGCTGTTGTCCCTATGTGCACTTGTCGAACGACCGTGCGTCACGCTAGCGCACGGTGGCGCGGCAGGGCGGCCGGGCGTAGCGTCGAGCCGAGAGCGGTGCGGCACCATGACACCGGTCCGTGCACGCGGGAGGCCGAGATGATCCGCGAAGTCCTCGGCCCGGTCATCGCTCTCGCCGGAGCGGCGGCCGCCGTGCTGAGCCCCTTCCGTGACTGGTACGACGGTCGCCCCGGGCGGGATTACCGGGTCGGCGAGCTGTTCACCGGGGTCACCTCCGGGCGGCCCGCGCCGCTCGGGTCGATCGTTCTGGTCTTCGTCTGCGCCGCTCTGCTGGCGGTGTTCGGTGTGCTGCTGCGTTCCCGGTGGACGGTGGGTACCGCGGGTGCCCTGGTGCTGGCGTTCACGGTGTTGTGGATGGTGCGCCAGGGGCAGGCGACGGGCAGCCTGGCGGTCGCGGGGGACGGCTCGGGGCTGGGGTGGGGCGTGGCCTGGGCGCTGGTGGGCGGGGCTCTGATGGTGGTGGGGGCGGTGGTGATGCCGGGGCGGCGGCGGTCGGCGGGTGCGGCGGCCGGGGAACCGTTTCCGGTGCCGGGCACGGCGCATCCGGACACCTGGCCCCCGACGCAGGAGCCGGGGCCGTCGGTGCAGACGAGCACCCTGCCGGAGCCGGAACCGGAGCTGTACACCGGGCCGGAGCCGGGTGGCCCGGGCGGCTCGGGTGATTCGGTCAGCTCGGGTGGCCCGGCCGGCTCGGGTGATTCGGTCGGCTCGGGTGGCCCGGTCGGCTCGGGCGATTCGGCCGGCCCGGATGATTCGGACGAGGGGCCGGGCGGCGCCCCCGGCGGCCCGGACGCTCCGGAGCGCGGGCCGCGCTCCGGAGCGTCGTGAAGGGTCCTACGCCCTGGCCCGGTTCCCCGTGCCCGTGCCCTTCAACGCGTCCAGCGCGTACACGCAGCGGTCCTTGCTGCACGCGTACACGACGCCGCCCTGCGCCACCGGCGAGCCCGTGATCTCGCCGCCCGTCGCCAGTTTCCAGCGGAGCTGACCGCCCACCGCGTCCAGGGTGTACAGGACGTGGTCGGCGGAGCCGAAGTGGACCCGGCCGTCGGCGACGACCGGGGAGCCGACGACCTCGCCGCCCGCCGCGAACCGCCACTTCGGGGTGCCGGTGACCGCGTCGAGGGTGTACAGCGCGCTGCCGCTGCCGACGTGGATGTTCCCGGCGGCCACCAGGACCGGCTCGATCGACTGGCGGGCCTCGGTGGCGATGCGCCAGCGGTCCTTGCCGTTCGAGGCGTCGATCGCGTACACCGTGCCCAGGTAGTCGGCGAGGTAGACGCCACCGCCGGTGACGGCCGGGCCGGGGGCGAACGCGGGCGGCGAGAGGAAGACCGCGGGCGACTCGAAGTGCCAGCGGACATGCCCGGACACGGTGTCCACGGCGAGGACCCGGGCCCCCGCGGCGACGTAGACGAAGCCGTCCGGCGCCGGGGTCAGCCGGACCGGCACACCGCCGCAGGAGGCGGCGTCGCCGATGGGGTACGACCAGCGCTCGATGCCGGTACGGGCGTCGACGGCGCGCAGTCTGGCGTTCTGCCAGAGGAAGACCGTGCCGTCGTGGATCACCGGTCCGGCCTCGGCGGTCTCGAAGTCGGTCTGTGCGCCGGTGGTCTCCCACAGTTTCTCGCCGGTGGCGGCCTCCCAGGCCTGGACGCCGCCGCCGCGGGTGGCGGTGACGACGGTGCCCCGGTCGGCCTTGAGGGAGTAGACCCAGGCGTCCGTCTGGAGCCGCCAGCGCTCGGCGCCGGTCGCCGCGTCCAGGGCGTAGAGCGAGGGCCCGTCGGAGGCGTGGATACGGCCGCCCTCGACGGCCATCACCCAGGCCACGTCCCGGGTCTTGAACTGGCGCCGCCCGTTGCCGACGTCCAGGGCGTGCACCTCGAAGGACGTGACGTAGAGGAGGTCACCGGCGACGACCGGGGTGCCCCAGACGTCGTTGGACATCCGGAACCGCCAGGGCCGCCAGCGGTCCGGGCCCGGCGGCGGCTCGACCGGATACCCGGGGGCCGGTACGGGGGCGGGGGCGGCGGGTGGGGCCGTGGCCGTCACCCCGGCGGGCGGGCGCACCCAGCCGGTCGCGGGGCCCGCCTGCGCGGGGGCGGCGGCCCGGACGTCCTGGGCGCGCGGGCCGGGGCCGATCGGCACCTTCGCACCGGGCAGCCGGACGGGGCCGCCCGCGTCGGGACGGTGCGCCTGAACGGCGACGGAGGGGCGCGGATCGGGGCGCGGCGGCTCCTGGGGCGGCGGCGGGACGGGGACGGGGGCCGCGGGAGGGACGGGCTTCCGGCCGCCGCGGCGCTGCTCGATCATCGCCGTGGCGGAGCCCGGCAGCCACGCCGAGGCCGTACCGCTGTCGTCGCCGCCGGAGGCGAAGAGGTGCGGGGCGAGCTGGGCCTGGAGATCGGCGGGGGTGGGCCGCATCCCGGCGTCCATCTGCATGCAGGACTCGATGAGCGGCCGCAGCTCCTCGGGCAGACCCTCCAGGTCGGGGCCCTCGCGCAGCAGCATGAAGACCGTCTCGACCGGGTTTCCGCCGTGGTACGGGGCATGGCCGGTGGCGGCGAAGACGAGCGTGGAGCCGAGCGAGAAGATGTCGCTGGCGCCGGTGACGCTGCGCGAGTCCCTGGCCTGCTCGGGCGACATGTACGCGGGGGTGCCGACGGCGACGTTGGTCATGGTCAGCCGGGTGTTGGAGACGCCGGAGGCGATCCCGAAGTCGATCACCCGGGGGCCGTCCTCGACGACGAGCACGTTCGACGGCTTCATGTCGCGGTGGACCAGCCCCGCGCCGTGGATCGACTGGAGGGCCTCGGCGATCCCGGCGGCCAGCCAGCGGACCGCCTGGGCGGGCATCGGCCCGCACTCGGTCACTATCTCCTCGAGCGAGGGCGCCGGTACGTAGGCGGTGGCCAGCCACGGCACGGCGGCGCGCGGATCGGCGTCCACCACCGCGGCCGTGTAGAAACCGCTGACGGCGCGGGCGGCCTCCACCTCTCGTGTGAAGCGGACCCGGAACAGCTGGTCCTCGGCGAGCTCCGTACGGACCGTCTTGATCGCCACCCGCCGGCCCGAAGCCGAGCGGGCGAGATAGACCAGCCCCATGCCGCCGGCACCGAGCCGGCCCAGCACCTCGAACGGGCCGATCCGCCTCGGGTCGTGCTGCGTCAGCTGCTCCACCACTTGCCCTGCCACCTCCCCGTACGGACCTCAGCAACAGAAGCCCGCGAAAACCCGCCCTGTACGGCGTCTCACCACTGGGCACCACCCGGCGGTGCGCACCCCGATTCTTCCTGGCTGAGGCCGTGGTTGCGAACCCGGGTGCGGATCGGGGTGTCACAGCTCACTCTGCACCCTTCCCGGACAGAGGGGGCTGAAGTACGGCGAAAACGGCTCCTTGGTCGTCCTGGAGGACCGCCATCCGTCCGTACGGGATGTCGAAGGGCGGTGCGGAGATCCGGCCGCCGAGGCGGACCGCGTGCCCGGCCACGCTGTTGCAGTCCTCGACGGCGAAATAGGTGAGGAAGTAGCTGGGCATCTCCGCGGGCAGGGCGTCGGTGATGACGCTGCGGCCGCCGATCGCGGTGTCCGGGCCGGGCTCGGTGCCCGCCGGGGACCACATGCGGAAGTCGAGACCGGATTCGGCCGTTCCGGGGTCGTCCATATCCGTGCCCCGGTAGCCGAAGACCTCCTCGTAGAAGGCGTCCACCGCCTCCTTGTGGCGGGTGTAGACCTCGGTCCAGCAGAAGGAGCCGGGTTCGTTCCGCTTTTCGAAGCCCGCGCGTTCACCGGCCTGCCAGAGCCCGAAGACCGCCCCGCCGGGGTCGGCCGCCTGGGCGAGCAGCCCGGCCCGTCCGGCCCGGACGGGCTCGGTGATCATCTGTCCGCCCGCCGCCCTGATCCGGGCGGCGTCGGCCATGATGTCGTCGGTGGCGAAGTAGACCTCCCAGCCGGTCGGCATCCGGCCGTCCTGCTTGGCGGTGAGCGCCGCCACGAGCCGCCCGCCGCCGTAGGCGTCCGCGTACGGGCCCTCGCCCGCCCGGAAGGTCCACCCGAACAGCTCGCCGTAGAAGCGCTTCCCCGCCTCCAGGTCGGGAAGCTGCGCATCCACCCAGCACGGCACGGATGGTGCGAATGCGGCCATGGGTCCGGGTCCTTCCGTGGTTCTCGGTGGTGCGCGAGGCATGGGGCGCGGAGTGCGGGCGCGGAGCACACGGCACAGGGCACACGGCACACGGCACGCCATGGGTGACGCTCGTCACAGTCAACGTAGCCGCAGCTCGCGCACCGCGCGCACCGGACACCTCGTATCGAACACCCATTCGACACAACTCCGGCGGAAGGGATTCTCGTCGGCGCCGTCACGGAAAGTTATCCACGGAAGTTATCCACAGGCTGTTGATAAGACTTATCGCTCCGTGGTGCGCATACGTCGAAATCCGGCCACTCCCCCCACCACATCTGCGGCGAACCCCATTTGCAGTCGGCCGAATCGCGCTCCGATCCCCCCTCGGTAAGCTGACGGCATGACAGGACAAGTGCGCACCGTCGACGGCCGCGTGGCCGGTCGGCGCGGGCAGGCGACGCGGCAGAAGCTGCTCGACTGCCTCAGCGAGATGCTCAGCTCCTCGCCGTACCGGGACGTCAAAGTCATCGACGTGGCCCGGAAGGCGGGGACTTCACCCGCGACGTTCTACCAGTACTTCCCCGACGTCGAGGGCGCCGTCCTCGAAATCGCCGAGGAAATGGCCAAGGAGGGTGCCGCGTTGACCGAACTGGTCGCCGGGCGCTCCTGGGCGGGCAAGGCCGGCCGGCAGACGGCCGAGGACCTCGTCGACGGCTTCCTCGACTTCTGGCGGCGCCATGACGCGATCCTGCGCGTGGTCGACCTCGGCGCGGCCGAGGGTGACAAGCGGTTCTACAAGATCCGTATGAAGATCCTGAACTCGGTCACCAACTCCCTCACCGATTCGGTCAAGGAGCTCCAGGCCAAGGGCAGGGTCGACAAGGAGGTCAGCGCCGCCGCGATGGCCGGTTCGCTGGTCGCGATGCTGGCCGCCGTCGCCTCGCACCAGAAGGGGTTCACCACCTGGGGCGTGAAGCAGGCCGAACTCAAGCCGAACCTCGCCCTGTTGGTGCATCTGGGCATCACGGGAAGGAAGCCCGCGAAGTAGGCCCGGCGCCGACGGCCCCCTCCCCGCCGGGGAGCGCGCGGCCGACCCGGGCGGCACTCCAGGTCCTGTCACACCGACGGCGGGCCACGCATGTGGTCCGCCGTCGGTGCACCCGGGGCCGTTCGAGAGCCGGCCCGTTCGGGGCCGTCCCGTTCAGGGCCCGTCCCGTTCAGGAGCCGCCCCATTCCGGAGCCGTCCCGGCCAGAAGCGCCCGCGCCCGGGATGCCTCCACGCTCAGGAGACTCCGCGTTCAGGAGACTCCGCGCTCAGGCGCCGCCGCGTTCGCGCAGCCGGAAGAGCCGGATCTCCCGGTCGATCCTCGCCTGGTACGCCGCGTACGGCGGCCAGAACTTCAGCGCCGCCCGCCACGCCTCCTCCCGTTCCGCCCCCTTCAGCAGCGTGGCGTGCACCGGAATGTCCTGGCCCTGCCAGTTGACCACCGCGCGGTCGGGACCGGCCAGCAGGTTCGCCGTCCAGGCCGGGTGCCCGGTACGGCCGAAGTTGCTGCCCACCAGAATCCAGCTCCGCTCCCCGCCGCCGCCCTCCGGCGCGCAGGGCATGCAGGCCAGCGGGGTGGTCCTCGGCAGCCCGCTCCGCGCCCCCGGCACCGTCAGCACCAGCCCCGGCAGCATCCGCGAACTCAGCAGCACCCGGCCCCGGGTGATCCGGTGCACCGCACGGTCCATGGCGGGCACCACGTGCGGGGCGATCCTCGCGAACGTACGGGTCGCGGAGACCTTCTGGACGAGCCGGACACCGGGCGCCATCAGACCGCCCCCACCCGCTCGGCCGCACCCGGCCCCGTCGCCGCACCCGGTCCCCCCGCCCCCGGCGGCCCCTGCGCGAGCAGCCCGGCACGGCGCGCCGCGTGGTCCCGGAGCCGGTGCACGGGACCGAAGAGCAGCTCGGCGGCGGCCGCCCGCCCGAAGTACAGCCGCGCCTCGCGCTCCCGGCCGGGGCCGCCCCCGCCGGGCAGCTGCACGGCCTCGGCGGCGGTGGTCCGCAGTGCCTCCAGGGCCTGGGCCAGGGCGAGCCCCGCGGCGGCGGCCGGGTTCCAGGCCGCGCAGTACGCCGCGGAGCGGGCCTCCTGCACCCGTACGTACAGGTCGGCCAGACGGTGTTCGGCGTCCCGGAGCGCGTCGGCGGTGTGCCCGCCCGCCGTTCCGGGCCGGGCGCCCGCGCCCCTGAGGTGGCCGAGCGTCCGTTCCAGGGCGCCCGCCGCCGCGCCCACCGCCTCCGCGGCGAGCAGCGCGGCGGCCGGTTGCCCGGCCGCGGCGAGGGCGCCGGTCACGTCGGTGGCGGCGTCCGCGCCGAGGAGTTCGGCCCCGGTGTCGCGGAGTTCCAGCCGGGCCTGCGGGCGGGTCCGGTCCAGCGGGGTGCGGGGGGCACGGACGAGTCCGGCCGCCCGGTCCGGCCGGACCAGGAAGAGGAGCGTACGGCTGCGCGGGAAGCCGCCGGTGTGGGCCGCGACCAGGAGCACGTCGGCGGTGTGCCCGTCGAGGACCCGGTCGGCCTCCCCGTACAGCCGCCAGCGCTCCGGGCCGCTGCCGGGCCCGGCGTCGGGGGTGGGTCCGGCCTGGATGCCGCCCGCCCGGCCGCCGCCCGACCAGGTGGCGTCGGCCGGGTCGCCGGTGAGGCCGAGGGCGGTGGCGAGCGATCCGCCGGGGACGGCCAGGGTCGCGGTCAGCTCGCCGGACGCGATGCGCGGCAGCAGTTCCGCGCGCTGGGCATCGGTGCCGAGCGCGGCGATCAGGGGCGCGGCGAGCACGGCGGTGGCGATCAGGGGTGAGGGCAGCAGGATCCGGCCGGTCTCCTCGCAGGCGACGGCGAGAGCGGTGGGCCCGCGGCCCGCACCGCCGTACTCCGTCGGCAGGGCGAGGCCGGGCAGCCCGGGGCCACGGGCGAGCCGTCGCCACAGCCCCGGGTCGTAGCCGTCGGCGCCGGCCCCGGTGTCGTCGCCGACGTCGTCGTCGGGTGCGGGGCGCACGGCCGGCAGTTCGCGCAGGGCGCGGCGTATCCCGTCCTGTTCCGCGGTGAAGGCGGCATCCATCGTCGGGCTCCTTCCGCCGAGGGGCCCGCGGCCCCTCATCTGACGGTGCGTCATATTAGGTGCCGATCCCCGAGATGCCCAGAGTCGCGCGCGGCGGGCGTGGCGGCGACGGACCCCCTCCCCATCCGCGCGATCTGATGTACCGTCAGATTCATGCCTTCTTCCCACCGCAAGGTCGCTGTCGTCGGCATATCCCTCGCCGACTGCGGGCGCGTCGACACGGCCACGCCGTACGCCCTGCACGCCCAGGCCGCCCGCCGGGCGCTGGCCGATTCGGGGCTGGACCGGTCCGTCGTCGACGGCTTCGCCTCCGCCGGACTGGGCACGCTCGCCCCGGTCGAGGTCGCCGAGTACCTGGGCCTGAAGCCGACCTGGGTGGACTCCACCTCGGTCGGCGGCTCGACCTGGGAGGTGATGGCGGGCCACGCGGCGGACGCCATCGCGGCGGGGCGCGCCAACGCCGTACTGCTGGTGTACGGGTCGACGGCGCGGGCGGACATCAAGGCGGGGCGGCGGACGTCGAACCTCTCCTTCGGTGCGCGCGGCCCGCTCCAGTTCGAGGTGCCGTACGGTCACTCGCTGATCGCCAAGTACGCGATGGCCGCCCGCCGCCACATGCACGAGTACGGGACGACACTGGAGCAGCTCGCCGAGGTCGCGGTGCGGGCGCGGGCGAACGCGGCGGCCAACCCGGACGCGATGTTCCGCGAGCCGATCACGGTGGACGAGGTGCTGTCGGGGCCGATGATCGCGGACCCGTTCACCAAGCTGCACTGCTGCATCCGCAGCGACGGCGGCTGCGCGGTGCTGCTGGCCGCCGAGGAGTACGTACCGGACGCCGCCACGGACCCGGTGTGGATCCTCGGCACGGGCGAGCACGTCTCGCACTCCGCCATGTCCGAGTGGGAGGACTTCACGGTCTCCCCCGCGGCGGTCTCGGGCCGGCTGGCCTTCGAACGGGCCGGGGTGCGGCCCTCGGACATCGATCTCGCCGAGATCTACGACGCGTTCACGTACATGACCCTGGTGACGCTGGAGGATCTGGGGTTCTGCGCGAAGGGCGAGGGCGGCCCGTTCGTGGAGAAGGGCCGGACGGGGCTGCGGGGCGAGCTGCCGGTCAACACCGACGGCGGCGGCCTGTCCGCCTGCCACCCCGGGATGCGCGGGCTGTTCCTGCTGGTGGAGGCGGTGCGCCAACTGCGCGGCGAGGCGGGCGAACGCCAGGTGCGCCGGGCGGACGGCGGGCTTCCGGAGCTGGCGGTGGCCTCGGGGACGGGCGGCTGGTTCTGCTCCTCGGGGACGGTGGTTCTGGGGCGGGGGTGACGGTGCCCCGCCCCCGCGATGCGCTGCAATGGGGGCATGACGACCGACGCACCCGGCGCGCGAGACGCCCACGACGCCCACCGGAGTTTCCTGGACCTGCTGCACGCCCAGCGCGTCTGGGACGTGGAGCTGCCCTCCTTCGACCCGGCCGCCGCGCCGCCGGAACCGCTGCCGCTCTTCCACCACTGGTTCGCCGGGGCGGTGGCCGCCGGGCAGCCCGAGCCGCAGACGATGTCGCTGGCCACCACGGACGCGGAGGGCCGGCCCGACGTACGGACGGTGATGCTGCACGACGCCGACGAGCGCGGCTGGCACTTCGCCACCCACCGCACCAGCGCGAAGGGCCGCCAGCTCGCCGCCCGCCCGTACGCGGCGCTCGGCTTCTACTGGCCGGCGCAGGGCAGGCAGGTACGGGTACGGGGCCCGGTCACCGCGTGCCCGCCCGCCGAGAGCCGGGCCGATCTGCGCGCCCGGTCCACGGGGGCGCTCGCGGCGGCGCTCACCGGGGCGCAGAGCGAGGTGCTGGGCTCGCCGGAGGAGCTGGACCGGGCGTCCGCCGCGGCCTGGGAGCGCGCCGGCGCCGAGCCGGACGCGGAGGTCGCGAGCTGGACGCGGTACGTGGTCGAGGCCCGGGAGGTCGAGTTCTTCCAGGGCGACGCCCGCCGCCGGCACGTACGACTGCGGTACCGGCGGCGGGGCGCCGCGTGGGAGCGGGACCTCCTCTGGCCGTAGGGCGCGTCGCCCCGGGAGCCCACGACGCGGCGGGCCGGTCACGGGACGCCGGTCAGTCGATGCTGATCGCCTGCACCGGGCAGACCCGGACGGCCTCCCGCACCGTGGCTCCGTCCAGGGCGTCCTCGTAGCCGGGCAGCAGTTCACTGAACCCGTCGTCGTCCTGGGTGAAGACCTTCGGCGCGGTCAGCGCGCACTGGCCCGCGCCGATGCACCGGCCCTTGTCGATACTGATCCGCATTCCGGCAGATCCTTCCGGTCGCATGTCGATCACCACGTTCCGATCACTGTGCCGTCGCTGTGCCAACGCCGTGCCGTTGCCGTGCCGTCGCCGTACGTGCCGCCCGGGGCCCGGCCGGCCGGTCACCAGGTCACGGGCAGTTCGAACAGGCCCTGGATGGTGTCGCCGGGTTTGAAGGGGACCTCCTCGGCGGGCACCGCGAGCCGCAGTCCGGGGAGCCGGTCGAAGAGCGCGGGCAGCGCGATCTCCATCTCGGCCCGTGCCAGGTTCTGGCCCAGGCACTGGTGGATGCCGAAGCCGAACGCGACGTGGTTGCGCGCGTTCCGGCCGAGGTCCAGCTCGTCGGGCGACGGGTAGACGGACTCGTCCCGGTTGCTCGTGGAGGTGCTCAGGATGACCCCGTCCCCCGCCCGGATCGTCACCCCGGCCACCTCGATGTCCTGCACGGCCACCCGCGAGATCCCGTCCGCGATCGACAGGAAGCGGAGCAGCTCCTCGACCGCCGAGGGCACCAGGTCCTTCGAGGTGCGCAGCCGGGCCAGCTGGTCGGGGTGGCGGAGCAGGGTGAAGGTGCCGAGCGAGATCATGTTCGCGGTCGTCTCGTGCCCGGCGACGAGCAGGATCTCCGCCAGCCGCACCAGCTGCTCCCCGTCGAGGGTCCCGGTCTCCAGCTGGTCGGCGATGAGCTCGTCGAGGAGCCCGTCCCCGGGGGCGGCCCGCTTCCGTGCGATCAGCTCGCGGAAGTACGCGTCGAGCGCCTCCCGTGCCGCCTCGACGTCCGAGGACGCCGGGCCGCGCAGCAGCTTGCGGGACTGCGCCTCGAAGAACAGGTGGTCCTCGTAGGGCACCCCGAGCAGCGCGCAGATGACCATGGACGGTACGGGCAGGGCGAACGCGTCGACCAGGTCGGCGGGCGGGCCCTTCGTGACCATCGCGTCGAGCAGGCCGTCCACGATCTCCTGGATGCGCGGCCGGAGCGCTGCCGTCCGCCGGACCGTGAAGCGCGGGATCAGCATCCGCCGCTGGGTGTTGTGCTCCGGGTCGTCGACCCCGAGCAGTTCGACGCGTCGCAGCGCGGTCGCGGCCAGCCGCTCGGCGAAGAACGGGAACTCCGGATTCTCCCGGTTGGACGAGAGCCGCTGGTCCGCCAGGAGCGCGCGCGCCTCGGCGTGCCCGGTGACCAGCCACACCGTACGGCCGTCGAAGAGCCGGGCGGGGGCCACCGGATGCCGCCCCTGTCGTGTGTCGCGGTAGCCGGCGGGCGGGTGGTAGGGGCAGGTGCGGTTCTGCGGGAAGGAGACGGTCTCGGCGTCTGCCATGGCGGACCTCGCATTGAGAGGGGGGTGTCCTACCGATCTCCGCCCACTAGATGCCTCAGGCACCTAATGGGTCCAGGTGATGTTCGGCCATTTGTCCTCGGTGTTCTCCATTGTCCGCCGGCGTGCCCGGCCGGGCACGCCCGACCGCGTTTTTCCCGCCACCCGTAACGGAATGCCGCTTTCCCGGGCACCCGTCCCCGCAGCCCCGCCGCCCTTCCTCCGCCGCCGCCCCCTCTCCCCTCCTGCTCCCCTCCTTCCCTCCCCTTTGCCCCCCCCTTCGCCCCTCCGCTTTCGGCTCGCGAGGAGCAAGATGGAATGCGGAGGCGACGATGAGCCGAACCCGTACGCGCACCCGCGCCCGTTCCCGTTACGCCCCGGACAACGGCCTGACCACCCGCATGGTCGGCACCATGTTCCTGATCGGCCTGCTGTACGTGGTGCTGGTCGGGGTGCTGCTCGCCGTGCTGCGCGGCGCCTGGCCGATCATCCTGATCCTCGTCGGCGGCATGTTCGTCGCCCAGTTCTGGTTCAGCGACCGCATCGCGGCGTTCAGCATGGGGGCCCGTGAGGTCACCCCGGAGCAGGCACCGGAGCTGCACGGCGCGATCGACCGGATCTGCGCTCTTGCGGATATGCCGAAACCGCGCGTGGCCATCGCGCAGAGCGACGTACCGAATGCCTTCGCGACCGGTCGCAGCGAGAAGACGGCGCTCGTCTGCGCCACCACCGGGCTGCTGCGCAGACTGGAGCCCGGCGAACTGGAGGGGGTGCTCGCGCACGAGATGTCGCACGTGGCGCACCGCGACGTCGCCGTCATGACGATCGCCTCCTTCCTCGGTGTGCTCGCCGGGGTCATCACCCGGGTCGCGTTGTGGGGCGGGCTCTCCCGCAACAGCCGGAGCAACGACCCCGTGGGCATCGCGATCATGCTGATCCCGTTGATCAGCGCGGCCGTGTACTGCCTGAGCTTCCTGCTGACCCGGCTGCTCTCGCGCTACCGCGAGCTCTCCGCCGACCGGGCCGCCGCCCTGCTCACCGGCCGCCCCTCCGCGCTCGCCTCCGCCCTCACCAAGGTGAGCGGCCAGATGGCCCGCATCCCGACGGAGGACCTGCGGAAGGCGGAGCCGTACAACGCCTTCTACTTCGTTCCCGCGTTCTCGTCCAAGGAGAGCCTGAGCCGGCTGCTCTCCTCGCACCCGACCCTGGAACAGCGCCTCGACCAGCTGGCCCGCATCTCCGCCGAGCTCGCCCGCCCGTGAAGCCGTCCTCGACACCGCCCACGACACCGTCCGCGACACCGCCCATGAGCGCCCGGAGTTCCCGAACCCCCGCGTTCCCGCGGCCCCGCCCACACCATCCGGAGGTGACGTCCATGGGGTTCCTCGACGCGATCCTGGGCCGGAGCAAACCGGTCCGGCCCGATCTCGACGCGCTCTTCGCCGTCCCCTCCGCCGCCCTCACCCTGCAGGCGGGCGCGGGCTTCACACCGACCGGCCTCGGCTCCGTCTGCTTCGCGGGCGTCGAGGGCGGTGCCTTCGCCCGGCTCCAGGGGGACGTACGCGAACTGCTCGACGCCGACACCGCACGCGGCGGCATCCCCGTGGAGTTCCACCGGGACGGCTACGGGTACACCTGGCTGCTCTCCCGCCACCCCGCCGACGACACCGCGACCCTGGTCAACGACCTGCACGCGGTCAACACCCTGCTCCAGGACGGCGGCTTCGGCCCGCAGCTGCTCTGCTCGCTGATCGGCTTCCGCGACGAGCGGGACCGCCCGCTGGCCCTGGTCTACCTCTACAAGCGCGGCACGTTCTACCCGTTCGCCCCGGTGCCGGGCGGCGCCGAGAAGCGGGACAACCAGCTGGAGCTGCAGGTACGGGCCGTGCTCGCGGACGATCTCCGGATGGAACAGGACCTGGCCCGCTGGTTCCCGGTCTGGGGCGCCCCGGGCCTGTGACCGGAGCGGCCCGGGGGGTGTCCACCCCTGGGATCCGGGGCTCGTACGACCGTATGATCACTGCCATGACTGCTGAGCCGCCCCGTTCCGCCGCCCGTATGCGAGCCTCGGACGCCGATCGTGAGGCGGTCGTCGAGCAGTTGCGGGAGGCGGCCGCCGAGGGCCGTATCGATCTGGACGAACTGGACACCCGGCTCGGGCAGGCGCTCGCCGCCAAGACCTACGCCGAACTGGCGCCCCTCACCGAGGACCTGGTCCCCATCGAGGTGGCCATGGGCGAACCGCTGGTCCTCAAGGGCGGCCTGCACGGCGTGAAGCGCGCGGGCGCCTGGAAGGTGCCCCCGGTGATCCGCGCCCAGGGCGGCATGGGCGGCGTGCGGATCGACTTCACCCGCGCCGAGTGCCGGCTGCGCGAGATCGCGCTGGAGGTACGCGGCGAGATGGGCGGCGTACGCATCGTGGTCCCCGAGGGCTGGACCGTCGACAGCGACCGGGTCGACCAGGGTCTCGGCGCACTCAAGGACCGGACCACGTCCGAGCGGACCCCCGGTGCCCCGGTCCTGCGCATGACGGGCTCCAGCGGCATGGGCGGGGTGTACGTACGCCACCCGAACTTCGTCGAGCGCCGCAAGCTGCGCGGCATCGAGTCCTGAGCCGTCCGGGCCGGTTCCCGGGTCGGTTCCCTGGTCAGCTGCCTGGGCGGAGGACGGGGCGGAAGACCGCGACGGCCTGCGCCCCCTCCTCCTGCCGGAAGGCCACCCGCAGCGCCATGCCGACGGCGAGCGCGGACTCCTCGCACTCCACGATCTCCGTCATCATCCGCGGCCCTTCGGCCAGATCGACCACAGCGGCGACGTACGGGACGCGGGCGCCGAACGGCGGCAGGTCGTTGCGGTGGACGACGGACCAGGTGTAGAGCGTGGCGTCCCCGCTCGCCGTTTCCCAGTCGACGTCCTCGCTCCAGCAGTGCGGGCAGAACTCGCGCGGGTAGTGATGGGCGCGCCCGCAGGAGCGGCAGCGGCGCAGCAGCAGGCGCCCGTCGTCGGCGGCGTCCCAGTACGGGCGGGTGAAGGCGTCGGGCTCGGGCAGGTCGAAGCGTACGGCGGCGGAGGTCACGTGAAGAGTCCGATCTGCGCGTCGAGGGACCAGGTCTGCCAGGCCATCGCGAACAGCGCGACCAGCGAGATCAGCGCCATCATCGCGTTCTGCCCCTGCTCGGCCCAGTCGTGGATCATCAGCACGAGGTAGAGAAGGTTGAGCAGGAGCCCCGCGACCAGCGCCACCGGGGTGAGGAGGCCGAACACCAGGCCGAGACCCAGGGCCAGTTCGGCGTAGACGACGACGTAGGCCATCGCCCTGGGACGGGGGGCGACGATCCGGCCGAAGCCGGTGCGCACGGCCGCCCACCGGTGCTTCTCCGCGACGCCCGCGGCCCAGGCGATGCCCGTACCGCGCTCGAACCAGCCCTTCTTGTCCTTGTGCCGCCAGCTCTCCAGCCACCACAGCCCGAGCCCTATCCGCAGGACGGCGAGCCACTCGGCTCCGCCGAGCCAGATCGTCTGCACGGTGCCTCCCACTCCAAGAATCTGACGGTACGTCAGTTCACCTGATGACGGGCGGCCCCCGCAAGAGGCGTGCAGGGGTACGCGGCGAACCCATGGGCACCTCGCGGACGACCCGCGCACGACTCACGGCCAACTCACGGACCCGCGTGATCAATTCGCAATCGATTCCGGTCTTGACCGAGACCCATCAACAACGTGCGCGATTACGCTCCGGACCATGCCCGACAGCGCACGTACCGCCGACAGCTCCCGCTCGGACCGGACCGGCCTCACCGAGGACCGCCCCGTCTACGTCATCGGCGGCGGCCCGGGCGGTCTCGCCGTCGCGGCGTCGCTGCGCGAACTGGGCGTACGGGCGGTCGTCCTGGAGAAGTCCGGCCGGGTCGGGGCCTCCTGGCGGGGCCACTACGACCGGCTGCACCTCCACACCACACGGCGCCGCTCCGCGCTGCCGGGGCTCGCGATGCCACGCCGGTTCGGGCGCTGGGTCTCCCGCGACGACATGGTGCGCTACCTGGACAAGTACGCGGAGCACCACGAGCTGGAGGTGGTGACGGGCGTCGAGGTGTCCCGTGTCGACCGCGCCCCGGACGGCCGGGACTGGCAGCTGACCGCGACCGGCGGGCGGGTGCTGACCGGCCGGGCCGTCGTCGTCGCCACCGGCTTCAACCACACCCCGCGCATCCCGCAGTGGCCCGGCCTCGACGGCTTCGGCGGCGATCTGGTGCACGCCGCGCAGTACCGCAACGCCGCCCCGTACGCGGGCAGGGACGTCCTGGTCGTCGGCATCGGCAACACGGGGGCGGAGATCGCCGTCGACCTCGTCGAGGGCGGGGCCGGGCGGGTACGGATCGCGGTGCGCACCGCGCCGCACATCGTGCGCCGTTCCACGGCGGGCTGGCCCGCGCAGTCGACCGCCGTACTCGTACGCAGGCTGCCGGTACGGCTGGTGGACCGGGCCGCGCGGCTGATGGGCCGGATCTCCGTGCCGGACCTCGCCGCGCACGGGCTGCCGCGCCCGGACACGGGGCTGTACTCGCGGGTCAAGGACGGGGCCATCCCGGTGCAGGACGTGGGGCTGATCGACGCGGTGCGGCGGGGCCTGGTGGTGCCGGTGGCGGCCGTCGAGTCGTTCGACGGGGACGCGGTGGTGCTGGCCGGCGGCGAGCGGATCACCCCGGACGCGGTGATCGCGGCGACCGGCTACCGGCGGGGCCTGGAGGGGCTGGTCGGCCACCTCGGCGTACTGGACGGCCGGGGCCGCCCGACGGTCCACGGCGCCCGCTCCCCCGAGCAGGCACCCGGGCTGTACTTCACCGGCTTCACCAACCCGATCAGCGGCATGCTCCGCGAACTCGCCCTGGACGCCCGCAGGATAGCGGGCCGCCTCTCCCGCGACACCGCCCGCTGACCGCGGCACCGGCCACCACACCCGCACCGCCCCGCCGCCCGACGCCCGCACCCGTACGCACACCCGCACCCGTACCCGCATCGGTACGGCCTCGCGCCTCACCGCCGAACGACGCCCCGCCCTGCCCCGCCCCGCCCCGCCCCTCCCAGCGGACGAAGTCGGGTCCGTGTGCGTCAACATCGCGCGGAGCGGGCATGACACCGACCTGGCCGACGGTCGTCGACCGTAGTTCGTTCAGGTGATGCCCCGGCATCCTGCCCCGGCACCGGCGGCCCGACGCCACGATGGTGCGTCGAGTGCGCCCGTGGGACCGACCGTGGGCCTGTCTGCAGGGAGCGGAACATGCGTGACCGGAAGCGGGCCACCCCGCTGGACCGTGCGATTCAGGCATACCCGGTACATGGCGCCGACGCGCACAAGCACTTCGGATGCGTGCTCCATCTGCGCGGGACACCACCGGACCTTCATGATCTGCGCCGCCACCTGGAGACGCGGATCAGCCTGCTCCCGGGGCTGCGCAACGTCATGGACGCCCGGTCCGGCAACTGGCGCACGGTCAATTCCGACCCCGCCGCGCACGTGGAGGAGCGGGTGCTCCCGCCGGGGGACGACGCCCTGCGCGGTGCCGTGCGGGAAGTTCTGGGCGCCCCGCTCGCCGAGGGCGCGCCCCCCTGGATGCTGACCCTCCTGCGCGACGACAGGTCCGGCCGGCACGCCCTGGTGTACCGGGTCCACCATGCCTTCCAGGACGGCGCCGGCATGCTGCACACGCTGGAGACGCTGTTCGCCCCGGCGCCCGTCGCGCCGCACGAGTCGTCGGCCGTGTACCGGAAGGGGGAAGGGGTCCGGCTGTCACGGCCGGGGGACTGGTTCCGGGCCGGGGCCCTGATGCTGGGGTCGCTCAGGCCGAGCCGGGTGTGGAAGGCCCCGGGGCACCGCTTCTCCAGCTCCCGGGATCTCGAATGCGTCGCCGTCCCGGCCGCCTGGCTCCGCCCGCCCGCCGACGACGGCAGCAGCCGCAACGACGTGTTCCTCGCCGCGACGGCACGGGCGGTACGGGACTGGGCCGCCGAGTTCGACGCGGGATCGGCGCCGCGGGACGAGGTGCGCATGCTGGTACCCGCCAACGTGCGCACGAGCCGGCAGGTCTCCGTGCCCGGCAACCGTGTGGTGCTCCTCCCGGTGCCCGTGCCCGCGCCCCCCGCGGCTCCCGCCGAGCACCTGGCGCAGGTGCGGCCCTCCACCTGGGCGCTGCGCAATCCCGCCACCCGGCTCGTGGCCGACCGGCTCGGCCGGAGCACGCCCCACCGGCTCGCCGCCCTGCATCTCAGGTCGTTCGGGACACCGTCCCGGGCCCTGCCGATCGTGTCCCACCTGACACTCCGGCATCCGCTGACCGTCCTCGGCGCCGAGGTGGTGCGGCTCGACCCCCTGATGTGCCTGCCGGAGGGGTTCCCGTTCGCCGCGCTGATCATCACCCACGGCGAGACCTCGGTGGTGTGCTTCGTGACGGACTCGTCCCTGCCCGGCCTGTCCACGCTCTCCCGGCGCTGGCACGACGCGCTGAAGGATCTCGGGGCGGCGGGCCACGGCGCGGTCCCGGACGGCCCTCGGGTCGTGTCCGCCGACGGACACCGGGAATGAGGTGCGCGGGGCGCGGCCGGGGAACCGGTCGCGCCCCGCTTCGCCATGGGGTCCTGTCAGGAGGCGGGCGTGGCGTTGACCACGAGCCGGTCCGTGTTGTTGGCGGGCTGCGGGTCGAACGGGAAGGTCACCGGATTCGCACCGCCGGCGGTGAGGACCACGCGGCCGGTCGCGTCGGGGACCACCCGGTCGACGCGCAGCTCGAACGGGAAGGCGCGCTCGGTGTCCGGGAGGGTCCAGATCGGCATCTCGCAGCTGTAGCGCGGGGCACCGACCGGGTTCGGGTGGAAGCCGCCGCTCAGGGTGCGGGGCTCGCAGCCGGCCGGGGCGGAGGTGACGGTGACGCCCTCGGGGACCGTGAGGTCGACGGCCGCGACCGAGTCGCCGGAGCCGAGATTGCCGATCCAGGCCGGGCCGTTGTTGCGGAAGGCGAGTCGGGCGGTGACGGTCTCGCCCGCGGCGCCCTCGACCCGGGCCCCGCGCGCTTCGAAGTCGGCCGTGTTCGTGGCCTGGACGCCGGCGGCGGCGTAGTTGTCCTCCTCCGCGAGGTCGGTGGCCCCGTTGCCGGGCCGGACGGAGACCTCGACCCGCTCCCGGTAGGCGTGGTCGGCGAGGGCCACCCGCAGCGGCCGGGGCAACGTGAAGGTGCCGCCCGGTTCGACGGCCTGGTCGAAGTCGCACGTGGCCGTGAACATCGGGACGTCGTCGCCGCCCGTCGTCGTCCCGTTCACGCACTCGGCGTACGTGTCGGGGAGCTTCAGCCCGTACGTGGTGGTGATGACGGCGCGCAGGCCCTCGGACCGCTGACCGCCCCGGTTCGTCACGGTGAACGGCATGGTC
Source organism: Streptomyces sp. NPDC056347 (assembly GCF_042262625.1). Lineage (NCBI taxonomy): Bacteria > Bacillati > Actinomycetota > Actinomycetes > Kitasatosporales > Streptomycetaceae > Streptomyces > Streptomyces sp. NPDC056347. Next base: position 31,505 of record NZ_JBHJQP010000017.1, read on the forward strand.
AGCACATCGCCCGGCTGGGCCCCCTTCACCGGGGCGAGTCCGCCGACGGACAGGTCCGGGCCGGAGCCGACGGTGACGTCGGTGGAGGAGTCGTGCGGGGCCTCCACGGTCCCGTCCGGGCCGCCGGTGGCGACGGCCGCGTAGGTGATCCGCCCCTGCGCCCCGGTCGCGGCACCGTCGGCGGCGTTGACCAGCAGCTGCACCTGCGGGCTGTAGGCGTCGCCGAGGACCGGCACCTCGTCGACGGTGCACAGGGCGGTGGTCCCGCTCGGAGTGCAGTTCGAGGGCCAGTACACCTCGGCCACCCCGGCGAGGCCGGAGATGTCGACCGAGAGCCGGCCGTCGGTGACGGTGAAGTCGTCGTTGTCGTGGTAGAGCCCGATGTCGAGCGGGCGGCCCGGCAGATCGGCGCCGAGCGGGAGGCTCTGCTCGCCGGGTGCCTGGATCCAGAGCCGGTCGCTCGCCGGCAGCTCCTGCGCGGCCGCGGGGACCGCCAGGCCGGCGGTCAGCAGTCCGGCGGCCAGGGCGGCGGCCAGGGCTCCGAGGCGTGCGGTACGCCGGGCGGAGACGGGTCTCATCATTCCCCCAAACGAAGTGGTCCCTGGCCCGGCCGGGCCCTGAACCGCGAACGGCGGCCGGTGGGTCCGGCCGTTCGTTGGACCCCCAAGATCGCCAAGGGGTTGTACGACGCCGCGCGAACTACCAGGACTTCCCCGCGGCTTCACCAGTGGCCCGCACGGCTTCACCGCACCGCCGCGCGGCCGCGCCATCGCGCATCCGCACCGCCGCACGGCCGCATGGCCCCACCGCCGCTTCGCCGCGTGACAACCGGATTCCGGCCGGTCTTTGCCTGCACACCCATTCCTGACGTGCCGTCAGTTCAGTAACCTGACAGAGTGTCAGCTTTGGCTGGCCGGGCAGGATCCCCCGACGGACCTCAGGCAGGAGTGGGCGGAACGATGCTTGGATCGACTCACGGCACCTTTACCACCGACTTCCGCGCCAGGGTGGTGGCCTGCGGCGAGGAGCCGCACGCGGCCGTCCACAGCGTGACGGTCGAGGCCACCGAGGAATGCGCCCTGGACGTCAGCGGCCGGCCGCTGCACATGCCCGTGCCCGAACTGGACCGCTTCTTCCGGCCCGAGTCCGTGGCCGTCATCGGCGCCTCCGACGCCGAGGGCCGCCCCAACACCGGCATCACCCGGCAGCTGATCGGCTGGGCCGAGCGGGTCGGGGCGCGGCTGTATCCGGTGCACCCGACGCGCGAGTCGGTGTTCGGGCTGCCCTGTTCGCCGTCGGTGGGGCAGCTGCCGGAACAGGTCGACCTGGCGGTGCTGCTGGTCGGCGACCCGCTGCCGGTGATCGAGGAACTGGCGCAGGCCAAGGTGCGGTTCGCCGTCGCCTTCGCGTCTGGCTTCGCCGAGACCGGCGAGGAGGGGGCCGCCGCGCAGGCGCGGCTGGCCGAGGCGGTGGAACGGTCCGGGCTGCGGCTGCTGGGGCCGAACACCAACCTCAACGCCTTCGAGCGGTTCCGGGACGACCTCGACGGCCCGGCCATCGCACTGGTCACCCAGTCCGGCCACCAGGGCCGCCCCCTGTTCACCCTCCAGGAGCTGGGCGTACGGCTCTCGCACTGGGCGCCCACGGGCAACGAGGCCGATCTGGAGACCGCCGACTTCATCTCGTACTTCTCGCAGCGCCCCGAGGTCGGGGCCATCGCCTGCTACGTGGAGGGGCTCAAGGACGGGCGGTCCTTCCTGCTGGCCGCGGACCGGGCGGCGCGGGCAGGGGTGCCCGTGGTGGCGGTCAAGGTGGGGCGCACGGAGACGGGGGCCCGGACGGCCGCCTCGCACACCGGCAAGCTGACCGGCGCCGACCAGGTGGTCGACGCGGCGATGCGGCAGTTCGGCGTGATCCGGGTGGACGGGCTCGACGAGCTCCAGGACACCGCGACCCTGCTCGCCCGGGCCCGTCCGCCGCGGGCCGAAGGCGTCGTCGTCTACTCGATCTCGGGCGGCACCGGGGCACACTTCGCCGACCTGGCGACCGGCGCCGGGCTGAGCCTGCCCACCCTGTCCGACGCGAAGCAGCGCGAACTGCACACGTGGATTCCCGAATACCTGAACGTGGCGAACCCGGTGGACAACGGCGGCCATCCGGTCGGCGACTGGCGCGGCCGGAAGATCATCGACGCGATACTCGCCGACCCCGCGGTCGGGGTGCTGATCTGTCCGATCACCGGCCCCTTCCCGCCGATGAGCGACAAGCTCGCGCAGGACCTCGTGGACGCGGCGGAGACCACGGACAAGCTGGTGTGCGTGGTGTGGGGCTCGCCCGTCGGTACGGAGGAGGCCTACCGGACGACGCTGCTCGGCTCGTCCCGTGTCGCCACCTTCCGCACCTTCGGCAACTGCGTCACGGCCGTGAAGGCCTACCTGGACCACCACCGGTTCACCGAGGCGTACCGCTCCCCCTTCGACGAGGCGCCGCGCACGCCCTCGCCGTCCTTCCGCAAGGCGCAGGCCCTGATACGCCCGGGCCGCCAGCTCAGCGAGCACGCGGCGAAGCAGCTGCTGCGGGCGTACGGCATCCGCGTACCGCGCGAGCAGCTGGTGACCAGCGCGGCGGCGTCCGTCCGGGCCGCGGGGCTGGTCGGCTACCCCGTGGTCATGAAGGCGTCGGGCGACCGGCTCGCCCACAAGACCGAGCTGGGCCTGGTCAAGGTCGGGCTCACCTCCGCGAGCCAGGTGCGGGACGCCTATCGCGAGCTGACCGACATCGCCCGGTACGAAGGCATCGAGCTGGACGGAATCCTGGTCTGCCAGATGGTGGAGCGGGGCGTCGAGATGATGGTCGGCGTCACCCGGGACGCGCTGTTCGGGCCGACCGTCACGGTCGGGCTCGGCGGCGTGCTCGTCGAGGTGCTGCACGACGCGGCGGTGCGGGTGCCGCCCTTCGGCGAGGACCAGGCGCGCTCGATGCTCGCCGAACTGCGCGGCCGGGCCCTGCTGGAGGGCGTGCGGGGCGGACCGCCGGTGGACGTGGACGCGCTCGTCGAAGTCGTACTGCGGGTGCAGCGGATGGCGCTGGAGCTGGGCGACGACCTCACCGAACTGGACATCAACCCGTTGATGGTGCTGGGGCGGGGGCAGGGCGCGGTGGCACTCGACGCGCTCGCCGTCTGCCGCTGACCGGCCGTCACCCTGCCGCCGCCCGAACGACCCACTCAGGAGCTGCCTCATGCCGTCCTCCCCCGAAGACACCACCGGATCCACCGCATCCGAGCCGGCCACCGGCCCCGCCGATCCGCTCGATTCATTGGTACTGCACACCACTGACAACGGCGTCCTGCGGATCACCCTCAACCGCCCCGAGGCGATGAACGCCGTCACCTGGGAGCAGCGGGAACGCGTGATCGCCCTGCTCGCGGACGCCTCCGCCGACCCGGCCGTGCGGGCCGTCGTCCTCACCGCCACCGGCCGCGGCTTCTGCGCGGGCGCCGATCTGCGCGGTACGGCTCCGGCGTCCGGCGAGCGGGTGCCGGGCGATGTGGCCCGTACGATCCGGCTCGGCGCGCAGCGGCTGATCGGCGCGGTGCTGGACTGCGAGAAGCCGGTCGTCGCGGCGGTCAACGGCACGGCGGCCGGGATCGGCGCCCACCTCGCGTTCGCCTGCGATCTGGTGCTGGCCGCCGAATCGGCGAGGTTCATCGAAGTGTTCGTACGCCGTGGTCTGGTGCCGGACGGCGGCGGGGCGTATCTGCTGCCCCGGCTGATCGGCCCGCAGCGCGCGAAGGAGCTGATGTTCTTCGGCGACGCGCTCCCGGCCGCGGAGGCGGAACGGATCGGGCTGGTCAACCGCGTCGTGCCGGACGAGGAGCTGGCGAAGACTGCGACCGAGTGGGCGCAACGGCTGGCCGAGGGGCCGACCCGGGCGATCGCCCTCGCCAAGCAGCTCGTCAACGCCTCGATGGAGAACGACCGTTCGACCGCCTTCGCCGCCGAGGCGGCGGCCCAGGAGATCAACATGACGACACGGGACGCGCAGGAGGGCGTGGCGAGTTTCGTGGAACGCCGGAAGCCCGAATTCCGGGGGGTGTAGGGCTTCTTCGGACCGGGCGCTGTCAGTGGCGGGTGGCAGCATCGGGCCCATGACGGATACGACACCGTTCGACTGGCGGACGTTCCTGCTCAGGTGGAGCGAGGAGTGGGCGGACTCCCTGCCCGACGGCGAGGTGCGGAGCAAGGAGGACGAAGCCGCGCGGCGGGCGCGGTGGCTGGGGTTCCCGCCCGCGTCCGAGGAGCGGATCGCGGCCGTGGAGAAGCGTCTCGGCCGTCGGCTGCCCCCGTCGTACCGGGAGTTCCTCCAGGTCAGCGACGGGTGGCAGCACGCGGGCGGTTTCGTCTGGCTGCTGGCGGGAACCGCCGAGGTCCACTGGCACAACGACGAGTCCGGCCTGGCGGACATCTTCGAGGAGTGCCTGGACGAGGACTCCGATCCCGAGGAGCGGCGGGAGGCGACCGTCTGGCGGCGCGGGCTCCAGATCGATGTCGAGGCCGACGCCATGCACGTCGTCCTGGATCCCGAGGACGTGGACGAGGACGGCGAGTGGGCCGTGTACAGCTGGGCGAGCTGGCGGGCCGCGCCGCCCGAGCGGTACGCGGGCTTCGCCGCGTTCATGCGGGACATGTACCGGGAGTTCCACGGTCTGCGGGCGCATCCGGGCGACGGGGAGCCGGAGTTCGTCAACGACACGACGCGCGAGCTGGACGCCCTGATGGAGCGGGCCCGGACGGCGGCGCTGCGCGGCGACTGGGAGGGGGCCCTGCCCGCGCTGGACGAGGCGGAGGAGTACGGCAGGCCGCGGGCGGTCTGTCTGGGCGACCAGATACGCCGCCTGCTCGGGCAGGCCGGCACGTTCCGCTTCGACGACGTGGCGGCCGACCCCCGGTACGCGCCGGACCTGCTGCCCGTGCTGGTCACCGAGCACGCGGCGCACCCCTTCCGGAGGGACTCCACACTGACCTTCCACATGCGGGGGGCCGGCGAGGACGTGGTGTCGTCGGCCCGCGCGATGCTGGAGGAGATGCGCGCCGGCACGTACCGGTACGCGCCGGCCGGGCCGTTCGGGGAGGCGGTCGGGCGGGCGCGGGAGCAGGCGCGGTGGGGCGACGGCGACGGGGCGTGGCGGACGCTGATGGACGCCCTGCCGGAGTGGCTGCCACTGGGCCCGGACCACCTGGCCCCGCTGGGGTGGCTGGCCGACCCCCTGCTCGGGCCCCTGCTGACCCCGGAGCGGGGCCGCGAGCTGCTGTCCACCCCCAGGGGCGGGCAGCGGGGCGAGCTCCCGGACCGGTCGGCCGCCCTCGACCCGGACGGCCTGGCGTGGCTCGCGGACCCGGACGGCCACGACGGTCCGACGTCCTACCGGTTCGTCCTGGTGGAGGGCGTGGAGCCGAAGGACCTGCCGGGGCTCCTCACGGACGGGGAGCCGGACGGGGAGCCGGATGGCAAGTCGGACGGTGAGTCGGACGGGGCGGTGCTGGCCGGTCCGATGACGTCCTACGAGGCCCGCAGCCGTTCGTTCCACGGGCGGCGGGAGTTCTCCTCCTACGACGACCGGGCCCTCGTGGCGGTCGGCCGGGCCGGGGCCGGGTGGAGCTTCGCCTTCGACGGCGGTCCCGCGTACTTCGACGCGAGGCGGTTCGTCTCCCCCGCCGTGGCCGCGGCCGCCGGCACGGGCACCCGTGCGGTGGTCGTGTGGAGCGGATCGCGGTCGGGGCACGGGGAGCCGTTCTTCCACCTGTCCGTGGCGCGGGACGGGGCCGAGCAGTACGCCTTCACGTACGTGGCCGGAGAGACGCACCGCACCGGGGAGATACCCCCGGCCCTGGACCCCGGCCGGTTCTTCGGCCCCGAGGGCGACGGCGCACGGGAGCGGTCGCTGCTGGAGGCGGTCTCCGAGGAGTTCGGCGTCCGGCTGCCGCGTCATGCCCTCACCGAGGGCCGGCTGCACACGTTCACCACGCGCTCGTGGACGCGGCCCCCGGGGGACGGGGAGGCGTACGTCGTGATCGGCAGGAACGGCGGCGGAGACGGCATGCGCTGACGGACGGCCGGTGCGGCGGTCCGCGTACGGTCGTACGGGTGAAGGGTGTGGTGATCAGCGGGGCGGTCCGGCGGGCCGTCGCCGCCCGGGGAACGGTGGCCGCCGTCGGTGCGGGGGCCTGCGTGGCGTCGAGCGCGGTCAGTCCGTGGTGGGCGCTGCCCGCGGCCGTGGCGGCCTTCCTCGCGGGCCGGGAGCCGGGACGGACCGGGCCCGCGGTCCTCGTGCTCGTCGCGGTGGTGGCGGGCGGGGTGGCGGCGGTGGCCCTGGTGCCGTCGTGGCTGCTGATGGCGGGGCAGTTCGTCGCGACGGTGGTGCTGGCCGCGATGCTGCCGTGGTTCGTGGGGCGCTTCTGGCGTCAGTACCAGGACCTCGTCCGGGCGGGCTGGGAACGGGCGGCCCGGCTGGAGCGCGAGCAGCGGCTCGTGGCCGAGCAGGCCCGGTCCCGCGAACGGGCCAGGATCGCCCAGGACATGCACGACGTCCTCGGGCACGATCTGAGCCTCATCGCCCTGTCGGCCGGTGCCCTCAAGCTGGCACCCGGGCTCGACGAGGCGCACCGGGCGGCGGCCGGGGAGATCCGGGCCCGTGCGGCCGCGTCGGTGGAGCGGCTCGGCGAGGTGATCGGCCTGCTGCGCGAGGAGGCGGGCGAGGGAGCGGGCGGGAAGACGGACGCGGATGTTCCCCGTCTGGTCGAGGAGGCCGCGGCGGCCGGGCTCGCGGTGGAGCTGCGGGTGGCGGGGGACGCGGGCGCCGTGCCCCCGACCGCCGCGCGGGCCGCCCACCGGGTCGTCCAGGAGTCCCTGACCAACGCGGCCAAGCACGCGCCGGGAGCACGGGTGCGGGTGCGGGTGACCCACGCGGCCGGGGAGACGACGGTCCGCGTGTCCAACGGCCCCGCCCCCGCCCCGGCCCGCACCGCCTCCGCCTCCGCCTCCACCTCCGCCCCGGGCACCGGGAGCGGACTGATCGGGCTCGACGAACGCGTACGGCTGACCGGCGGCACCTTCGCATACGGACCGAACACGCAGGGCCCGCACACGGACGACCCGCACACCGGCGGCCCGCACGCGGACGACCCGGAGGCGCGGGCGGACGCGTACGCCCCTGACCCGGGCACGCGCCCCCCGAACCGGAGCGCCGCGGACGCGTACGCCCCCGGCGGCTTCACGGTCACCGCGCGGATCCCCCACGCCCAGCCCGCCGACCGGCCGCCCGCCCCGCCCCGGACCGCTCGCCCGGCCCCCGCCCTGCCGCCGGAACACCACCGGGCCCGCGGCCGGGTCCGCCGGGCGCTGGTCCTCGCGGCCGTGCTGCCGCTGGTGGTGTGGGCCGTGCTGAGCGCGGCCCTGATGGTGTGGGACGTCCGCTCGGCCCGGCAGTCGGTGCTGGACCCCGGGGACTACGCCCGGCTGCGGGTGGGACAGGATCAAGAAGCGGTCCGGCGGCTGCTGCCCGACCGGGAGACCAGACAGCGGCCGGTGGCCGGGGAGCCGAGAGGGAAGGACATCGCATGCGCGTACTACGCGATGACGGCGGATCGTTTCGACGACCGTTCGGGGGACGCCTACCGGCTGTGCTTCCGGGACGGCCGGCTGTTGTCCAAGGAGGCCCTGACGCCGTGATCCCGGCCCGCACGGCGGGTGACCGGTGATCCGGGTACTGGTCGCCGACGACGAGCCGATGATCCGCGCGGGGGTGCGCTCCGTGCTGTCCACCGACCCGGAGATCGAGATCGTCGCGGAAGCCGCCGACGGGCACGAAGCCGTGGAGCTGGTACGCCGTCACCGCCCCTCCGTCGCCGTGCTCGACATCCGGATGCCCGGGACGAACGGCATCGAGGCGGCGGCCGAGATCCGCCGCACGGTTCCGGGGACGGGGGTCGTGATGCTCACGACCTTCGGTGAGGACGACTACATCCTCCAGGCGCTCGGGGGCGGCGCCGCCGGTTTCCTGATCAAGTCGGGCGAGCCCGAGGAACTGATCGCGGGGGTACGCGCGGTGGCCGACGGCGCCGCCTATCTGTCACCGAAGGTCGCGGCGCGGGTCGTCGCCCACCTCTCGGCGACGGACGCGGGCTCCCTGGCCGGCCGCCGTACCGCCGCCCGGGAACGGGTGGCCGCCCTGACCTCCCGGGAACGCGACGTACTGGCCTTCCTCGGCAGCGGGCTGTCCAACGGGCAGATCGCCCGGCGGCTCCACCTGGTGGAAGGGACGGTCAAGGCGCATGTGAGCTCCATCCTGGCCCGGCTGGGCGTGGACAACCGGGCCGCCGCGGCCGTCGTCGCCCACGAGGCCGGGATCGCGGCGCCCCCGCAGCCGTCCGGCGAGCACTGAGGCCGCCGTACGGGCGAGCGGCAGGAACGCGAGCAGCAGGGCCGCCACCACACAGGCGCCGAGAACCGCACCGGCCAGCACGTCGTGCGGGTAGTGCGCCCCCACCGCGACCCGCAGCAGGACCGCCGCCCCGCCCACCGGCAGGGCGACTGCGGACAGGCGCGGGCGCAGCACGGCCAGGCCCACCGCGAGCCCGACGGCCAGGGTGGCGTGGTTGCTCGGGAAGGACCAGTCGCCGGGCGGCGGGCACTCGGCGGCCGTCCCGGCGATGCCGCGCAGGGCCCGGCAGGGGCGTTCCTCGTCCACCACCAGCTTGACCGCCTCGCTGACCGCGTACGCCGCCACGGTGCCGACGCCGGTGAGCACGGCGCCGGCGGACATCCGGGTGTCGTCCCGGCGTACGGCGCTCCACCACGCCCACACCAGCAGCAGGCCGAGCACCACCAGCGTGCCGTCGGTGGCCGCCTCCAGCAGCGGTCCCGTCCAGGAGGGCGCGTCGGCCACCGCCCGGGTCACCGCGCGGTAGGCGGAGGCGGAGGCGCCGTCCGTCACCTCCACGGCGTGGTCGGTACCCAGCCCGCCCGGGGCGAGTGCCGCGACCGCCGCTGCCCCCGCGGCCAGCACGGCACAGGCGGTCAGCGGCCGTCCGGCCCTGGTACTGCTTCCGGTTTCTCGTCTCATGGGAGGCGAACCTAGAAGCGGCGGGCCCCCGTCGCCCGTGCCGAACGGCAGTCCCCACCCCTGACGAACGTCGGGGGTGCGACCGGGAACCGAATCCGCCAGGTGCGCCGACCGCGGCCGGTCCGGCCGGTCACCGCCGGGTGAGCTCGTACCGGTCCGGCGTGTCCGGGTCGCCGTACTCGCTGCCGAGTCCGAGCCGGTCCGGCGTACCGCCGATCCGCCACCCGTAGGGGTCGTCCAGGCCGTCGCAGCCCTTGATCCGGATCCGCACGCGCTGGTCCCACGTGGTGGATTCACCGGCGGTGTAGCTCCAGGTGCCCTGCCCCGAGCAGCGGTACTTCGCGGCGGTGGGCTCCGCGTCGTCCGCGTAGGCCGCGGCATGGTCCGTCAGCCCCTCGGCATCCGCCGTACCGTCGGCGGCCAGCAGCAGTGTGCCGCCCTCGCCGTCGGTCCAGCTCCCGGACAGCACCGCCGCGTCGGCCCGTGGCGGCCGGTACTCCGTGACCAGCCCGGTGGCGAACGCTCCCGCGCCGATCGCGAGCACGGCCACCCCGGCCACCACGCCCCAGCCGAGGACGTGCCGGACCCTGCCCCCGCGCAGTGCGGTGCGGCGTGCCACGAGACCGGCGGCGGTGAGCATCGCCGTGGCCGCCGACCAGCCCAGGACCGACGCGCCGGGGCCGAGGTGCCGGGCCGCGGCGAGGACCGCGATGCCCGCCCCGGCCACGACCGACGCGACCACCGGCACCCACCACCACGCGTCACGGCCGGTGAACCGGGTCGCCGCCCAACGCGCCGCCGAGACGGTGGGAAGCACCAGGAGCGGGCTCGCCATGAGGGCGAACGGGCCCCCGAAGCAGAACAGGATCGGCGCGATCAACAGCACTGTCCAGGGGCCGGGCGGCGGGCCGAAGGACGGGAGGGCGAGCTCCACGAAACCGTCGATCTCCACACCGAGCACGGCCGCCGTGTACAGCGTGCACGCGGATGCCACGATCGGCCGCGCGGCCCACACCGTCGGCACGGCACCGGACACGGATACGGGCTCGGGCTCGGATACGGCCTCGGCCTCGGCCTCGGGCTCGGGCTCGGGCTCGGGCTCGGGCTCGGGCTCGGGCTCGGATACGCGATCGGGATCGGGATCGGGATCGGGATCGGACTCCATGGCGCCCTCCGCCGGACCCGTGTTCCCTCTCGGACCGCCGTCCCCCGCCTCGGACATCGGCATGCGCCCTCCCCCGTCCCGCTCCCCCGTCTCCGGGCGAGGATAGTCAGCTCCCGCGCCCGGCACCCCACCACCCCCTTCCCATCTGACGGCACGTCAGCTCTAATCGAGGGATGATGGGACACGCAGGCATGGCCGCCACCGCCGTCCGGTATCTCAGGTCCGTCGGCGCCGCCACCACCGCCGGACCGGCACCGGTCGACCCGCTGCCGCGCCCGCATCTGCGCGCCGTCGCCGAGGGGGAGCAACCGCCGGTGGATCCGGGCGAGTTCCGCCGGGTGCTGGGGAGCTTCGCCAGCGGCGTCACGGTCGTCACGGCACACAACCCGGACGACCCGGCGGGCCCGGCCGGCTTCGCGTGCCAGTCCTTCGCCTCGCTCTCGCTGGACCCGCCGCTGGTCACGTTCATGGTCGCCCGTACGTCGACGACCTGGCCGCGCATCGCACGCGCCGGGGCCTTCTGCGTCAACGTGCTCGGCGCGGACCAGGGCGCGCTGTGCCGGAGCTTCGCGGTGAGCGGCGCGGACAAGTTCGCGGGGGTGGCGTACGGGCCCGCCCCGGTGACCGGCTCGCCCCGGCTGGACTCCGTGGCCGCCTGGATCGACTGCCGCGTCCAGGCCGTCCACACCGGGGGCGACCACCTGATCGTGGTCGGCCGGGTGGAGGCCCTGGGCGCGGCGGACGGGACCGTTCCCCTGCTGTTCCACCGGGGCGCGTTCGGCCGCTTCGCCCCTCTCGACGACTGAGTCCACGGATACCCGCCACGGATTCCCGCTCCACGGATTCCCGCCCGCGGGCTTCCGCGACACGGGCTTCCGCTACACGGGCTTCTGCACGCGGCGGATGACCAGTGCCATCAGGGCCGCCGTCGCGCACAGTGCGCCCGAGGCGTACCAGACCACGTCGTACGTGCCGAAGACGTCGCGTGCCACGCCGCCCAGGAAGGCGACCAGGGCCGCCCCCACCTGATGGGAGGCCAGGACCCAGCCGAAGACGATGGCGCTGTCGTCGCCGTACTGCTCGCGGCACAGGGCCAGGGTCGGCGGCACGGTGGCCACCCAGTCCAGACCGTAGAAGACGATGAAGAACAGCATCGGCGGATGCACCTCGGGGGCCATCAGCATCGGCAGGAAGAGCAGCGAGACGCCGCGCAGCGCGTAGTAGACGGCGAGGAGGCGGCGGGCGTCGAAGCGGTCGGTGAGCCAGCCGGAGAAGACGGTGCCGATGACGTCGAAGATCCCGATGACGGCGAGCAGCGAGGCCGCGGCGGTGATCGGCATGCCGTGGTCGTGGGCCGAGGGCACGAAGTGCGTACGGATCAGGCCGTTGGTCGAGGCGCCGCAGATCGCGAACGTGCCGGCCAGCAGCCAGAACGGCCCGGTGCGCGCCGCGTCGGCCAGGACCCGCACGGTCCGCCGCGCGGCCCCGCGCGCGGGCGCGGGCTTCGGCTCGTACGCGCCGCCGTACGGGGCGAGGCCCACGTCGGCCGGGTGGTCGCGGAGCAGGAACCAGACGAACGGGACGACGACCAGGGCCGCGAGCGCCACCGTCACCGAGGCGGGGCGCCAGCCGTGGTGGTCGACGATCCAGGCGCAGAGCGGCAGGAAGACCAGCTGGCCGGAGGCGCCCGCGGCGGTGAGGATGCCGGTGACCAGGCCACGCCGGGCGACGAACCAGCGGTTGGTGACCGTGGCGGAGAAGGCCATGGCCATGGAGCCGGTGCCGAGGCCGACGAGCAGGCCCCAGTAGATCATCAGCTGCCAGGACGCCGTCATCCACACACTGGCCAGCGCCCCGGCGGCCACGGCGCCGAGGGCGACGGCGACGACCCGGCGGATGCCGAAGCGGTCCATCAGCGCGGCGGCGAACGGCGCGGTCAGCCCGTACAGCGCCATGTCGATGGAGACGGCGAGCCCGATCTCCCCGCGCGACCAGCCGAACTCCTGGTTGAGCGGGTCCATGAGGAGGCCGGGCAGCGAGTTGAACGCGGCGCCGCCGATGATCGTCACGAAGGTGACGGCGGCGACGATCCACGCGCGATGGATGCGGCGGCCGCCACGGGAACGGGCCGGCCGCTCGGGCCGGATACGCGGACGGAGCGGCCGCCGGGAGCCCGCTGCCGCGCCCCGGCGGCCACCGTCCCGCGCGGTGCTCTGGGTTGTCTGGGTCACGCCACTCAGCATCCGGTCGTGCGGGACCCGCTCACGAGTGGCCGGAAGGACACCCTTCGCAGGGATCGGGCCATCCGCGCACCCGCCGCCACCCGGCCGCGACCGCCCAGCCGAACCCGGCCCCCACCGCGTACCACAGCAGGTCGGGCGCGTTGAAGGTCGAGCCGAGCACCAGGTGCGCCACCGCGCTGCGCCGGGAGAGTTCGCCGGGCACCCCGGTCAGCTGGGCCAGCTCCACCGCCCAGCTGACCGCCAGCGCCGCCCCCGCCCACCCGGCCGGCCGGGCACCGGGGGCGATCACCGCGGCCAGGGCGCAGACCAGCACCGTGTAGAGCGCGTCCCCCGCGTATTTGGCGAGGTCCCCGTCGGCGAGAGCCCTGATCCCGAGCCCCGCGAGAACGGTCGCCACGGCGGCCCCGGCCGCCACCAGCCGCGTCCGCACCCGCAGCCGCGACCGTACCGGCGCCCGTTCCCGCAGCCCCGTCCGTACCGGTGTCCGCGTCCGCGGGCCGCGGGCGGCGCCCCCGCCGCCCGTCACGCGATCCGCTCCAGTCTGCTGATCGGCCGGGCCACCAGCAGGACCGCCACCACCAGCAGGTTGATGACCGCCCCGGCCAGCAGCACCTCGGGCGCGCCCAGCCGGTCCGCGACCGGCCCCGCCAGGGCCCGGCCCGCCGCCAGCATCAGCAGCGAGCCCGCCACGTCGTAGGCGTGCAGCCGGTTCAGCGCCTCGGGCGGCACATGGGTCTGCACCGTCGTCGACCACATCACCAGCCAGAACGCGAACGCCGCGCCCGCCGTGAACTGCCCGGCCCCCAGCGCGGGCACCGGCATCCCGGCCCCCAGCACCACCAGGTTCACGCAGACCCCGGTGAGCGCGACGGCCCCCGCCGCGAGCGGGCGGCGGGGCCGCAGCCGCAGGGCGAGCAGCCCGCCGACGACGCTGCCCGCGCCGTTCACCGCCATCATCACGCCGTACGTCCCCGACCCGTGCGCCTCGGTGACCTCGACCGCGGTGAGCGGCAGCATCGGGCCGAGCACCGCGAAGCCGTACACCGTCCAGATCGCGATCACCCCCCACAGCCAGCTGCGGGCCCGGAACTCCCGCCACCCGTCGACCAGTTCGGCCATGAACCCGCCGCGCCGGGCCTCGTCCGCGGGGGCCGGGGCAAGCCGCAGCAGGAACAGGCAGACCCCGGAGACCAGGAACGTCGAGGCGTTCGCCGCGTAGACGGCCCCGGCGCTGGCCAGTCCGACGAGCATGCCCGCGAAGGCCGGGCCCGCCATGGTCATCAGCGCCTCGGAGACCCGGAGCACCGCGTTGGCCCGCTGCACGTCCGCCGCCACCCGGGGCACGGTCGAGGCGACGCCCGGCTGGAAGAGCGCGGCACCCACCCCGGCCACCGCGCTGAGCGCGTACACCGCCCACAGCGGCGGGTTCCCGGTGGCGAAGGAGACGGCCAGCGCCGAGGCGCCGACCAGCCGCAGCGCGTCCGCGATGATCATCATCCGGCGGGGTGTGAACCGGTCCGCCAGTACGCCGCCGAAGAGTACGAACAGCGCCAGCGGCCCCATCCAGGCGGCCAGCGCGTACCCCACGGAGGAGTGCGGCCGGCCGGCCCCCAGCAGCCCGGCGGTGAGGGCCACCGGAATCATGCCGTCCCCGAAGAGGGCGGCGGTGCGGGCGACGAAGAAGAGCCGGAAGTTACGGTTCCACAGAGCTTGTGACCGGTCGTCGCCGATCGGGGGCGCAGCGGAGGAACCGGGCGGGAGGGGCTGCGCGCCCTCGCTCTCCGCAGCGGGAATGCGCGGGAGCCGCGCTGACTTTGCCTTCACGGGAGTGACATGTATCAGGGTCGAGGTCTATACCACTAGAGGTGAAAGGAGTCCTGCGCATGCCACGTCCGCCGCACCGGGTCGTCGTCCTGGCCCTCGACGGGCTGCTTCCCTTCGAACTCGGCATCCCCCAGCGGATATTCGGCCGCGCGTTCGGCGTCGAGGCATGGAACGAGGGGCGCCGCCTGTATGAAGTCGTGACCTGTTCGGTCCGCCCGCCGGGCCCGGTCCGCACGGACGCGGACTTCACCATCGGCGTCGAGCACGGCCCCGAGGCACTGGCCACGGCCGATACGGTGGTGATCCCGGCCAGTCACGAGCTGGGACCGGTCCACTCCGAGGGCAGGCTCACCGACGAACTGGCCGCCGCCTTCGCCCTGATCAGGCCGGGCACCCGACTGGTCTCGATCTGCACCGGCAGTTACGTGCTGGCCGCCTCCGGCCGCCTGGACGGGCGCCCCGCCACCACGCACTGGTGGCACGCCGACCACTTCCAGCAGCTGTTCCCCGCGGTCCGGGTCGATCCGGACGTCCTGTTCATCGACGACGGGGACGTCCTCACCTCGGCCGGGGTGGCCGCCGGGATCGACCTCTGCCTGCACATCGTGCGCCGCGACCACGGCACGGCCGTCGCCAACGACGTGGCCCGCCGCACGGTGGTGCCGCCGCACCGGGACGGCGGGCAGGCGCAGTACATCCGGCGCCCGGTGCCGGAGGCCCGGCTCGCGACCACGACGACCGCGCGGACCTGGGCGCTCGGCCGGCTGGAGCGGCCGATCCTGCTGCGCGACATGGCGCAGCAGGAGTCGATGAGCGTACGGACCTTCACCCGGCGGTTCCGGGAGGAGGTCGGGGTGAGCCCCGTGCAGTGGCTGACCCGGCAGCGGGTCGAGCGGGCCCGGCACCTGCTGGAGTCGACGGACCTGTCGATCGACCAGGTGGCCCGGGACGCGGGCTTCGGTACGCCCACGTCCCTGCGGCAGCACCTCCAGGCGGCGCTGGGGGTCTCCCCGACGGTCTACCGGCGCACCTTCCGCGCCGGGCGGAGCTGAGAGAGGCCCCGTCCGGGGGTTCGCGGCCACAGGGCCTCGAAGTCCCCGGACGCTCAGAACACCAGCACGCCGCGGGCCACCCGGCCGTGGTGCGCGTCCTCGGCCGCCTTGGCGAAGTCCTCCACCGGGTAGGTGGTGGTGACGAGTTCGTCCAGCAGCAGCCGCCCCTGCCGGTACAGCTCCGCGTAGAGCGCGATGTCCCGCTGCGGCCGCGAGGAGCCGTAGCGGCAGCCGAGGATCGACTTGTCCAGGTACATCGCCGAGACCAGGAACGACGCCTCGGCCGTAGCGGGCGGCACGCCCAGCAGGACCGCCTGGCCGTGCCGGTCCAGCAGGTCGATCGCGGTACGGATCAGCTCGGTGCGGCCCACGCACTCGAAGGCGTGGTCGGCGCCGTGCGGCAGGATCTCCCGCACCCCGTCCGCCGAGGTCAGGAAGTGGGTCGCGCCGAACTGCCGGGCCACGGCCTCCTTCGCCGGGTTGGCGTCCACCGCGACGATGGTCAGCGCGCCCGCGATCCGGGCGCCCTGGATCACGTTGAGCCCGATGCCGCCGGTGCCGATGACCACGACCGTGTCGCCGCGGTCGACCTTCGCCCGGTTGAGGACGGCCCCGACACCGGTCAGCACCCCGCAGCCGATCAGGGCCGCCGAGGTCAGCGGAACGTCCGCCGGGATCTTCACCGCCTGCACGGCCTTGACCAGGGTCCGTTCGGCGAAGGCCGAGTTGGACGCGAACTGGTACAGCCGTGTGCCGCGCCGGGTGAACGGCTTCCCGGGCATGCCGATCGCCTTGCGGCACATCGTCGGCCGCCCCCGGTCGCACTGGGCGCACGCCCCGCAGTTGGCCAGCGTCGACAGCGAGACGTGGTCGCCGGGCGCGACATGGCCGACGCCCGCCCCGACCGCCTCCACCACGCCCGCGCCCTCGTGCCCGAGCACCACCGGCGCCGGGAACGGAATCGTCCCGTCGATCACCGACAGGTCGCTGTGGCACAGCCCGGCCGCGGCCACCCGCACCAGTACCTCGCCGGGCCCCGGATCACGTATCTCCAGATCGTCGACGACCTCGGTCCGCTCGCCGTCGAAGACGACGCCTCTCATCCGGTCTCCCTCGGTGGGCCGGGCGGTCTCGGCCGCCCGGCGAAGATGGTCCGGTCCGATCCGTACGAAGGCCCGCGAACGGCCCGCGAAAGGACTCCGGAAGGGCTGTGGAAGAGCTGTGGAAGGGCCCCGGAAGGGCTGCGGGCCCCGCACGGCCTACGCGTTCGGCCGTGCCTTCGCCGCCGCGGCGGCCGCCATCTCCTCCAGCCGCGCCAGCATCGGCATCGGGTCGGTGCCCACCGTCCCCGGCAGGAAGTCCGCGATCCGCTCCGGCGTCCACGCCCCCTCGACGTACCCGGCCCGCAGCTCCCTCGGCTGGGCCCAGACCGCGATCTTCGGGCCGGCGACCGTGTACACCTGGCCGGTGATGCCCTCCGCCCGGGCCCGTTCGCTGAGCAGGTAGACCACGAGCGCCGCCACGTCCTCGGGCTCGCCGATCTCCTTCAGCTCCATCGGCACATTGGCGGACATCCGGGTACGGGCCACCGGCGCGACCGCGTTGGCCGTGACGCCGTACTTGTGCAGGCCGAGCGCCGCGCTCCGCACCAGCGAGATGATCCCGCCCTTCGCCGCGCTGTAGTTGGCCTGGGCGACGCTGCCCTGGTGGTTGCCGCTGGTGAAGCCGATCAGGGTGCCGCCGCCCTCCTGCTTCCGCATCACCGCCGAGGCGGCCCGGAAGACGGTGAACGTGCCCTTGAGATGGGTGGCGACCACCGGGTCCCACTCCTCCTCGGACATGTTGAAGAGCATCCGCTCGCGCAGGATGCCCGCCACGCAGACCACCCCGTCGATCCGGCCGAACCGGGCGAGCGCGGTGTCCACGATGCGCTGGCCGCCAGCCATCGTGGAGATGTCGTCGGCGACCGCCACCGCCTCGCCGCCCGCCGCCACGATCTCCTTGACGACGGACTCGGCCACCTCGCTGCTCGGCTCGCCGCCCTCGATGGAGACCCCGTAGTCGTTGACGACGACCTTCGCGCCCTCGGCCGCCGCCGCGAGCGCGACCGCCCGGCCGATGCCGCGCCCGGCACCCGTCACGGCCACCACCTTGCCTGCCAAGAAGTTCCCCATGCCCGGCCCCTTCCCGCGGTTTCTGACGGACCGTTAGATTTTATGGGCCATCAGGTCCACGAGCACAAGCCCCGGGAGGCGCCATGTCACTGCCGGCCGAGTTCCACGACATCGCGAAGCGGGTCAACAACTGGGGACGCTGGGGCGCCGACGACGAGATCGGCACCCTCAACCTGATCACCGACGCCGTGGTCCGCGAGGCCGCCGCGACCGTCCGGAGCGGGCTGCGCGTCCCGCTGGCGCTGCCGCTGCGGCAGGACGGCGTACAGAGCGGGCTGGTCCCCGGGCGGATCAACCCGACGCACACCATGGTCCAGATCAACCAGGAGCTGTTCGGCCCCGGCACCGTCGCCACCAGCGACGACATGGCCGTACTGAGCCTCCAGACCGCCACCCACTGGGACGCCCTCACCCACGCCTCGCACTCGGGGCGGATCTACAACGGCCGCCCCGCCGCCACGATCACCGCGCACGGCGGCGCGGAGTTCAGCGGGATCGACAAGGTGCCCCACCTCGTCTCGCGCGGGGTGCTGCTCGACGTGGCCCGCGCACTCGGCACGGACCGGCTGCCCGGCGACCACGCCGTCACCCCCGAGGACCTGGAGGCGGCCGAGGAACTGGCCGGGCTGCGCGTGCGCCCCGGCGACATCGTCCTCGTACGCACCGGCCAGATACAGGCGTACCTGGCGGGCGACACGCACGCGTACGCCTACCCCTCGCCCGGGCTGTCGATCCGGACGCCCGAGTGGTTCCGCGCCCGCGATGTCGCGGCGGTCGCCAACGACACCCTGACCTTCGAGATCTTCCCGCCGGAGATCGAGAACCTGTGGCTGGGGGTGCACGCGCTGGACCTGGTCGAGATGGGCATGCTCCAGGGCCAGAACTGGAACCTGGAAGCGCTGTCCACCGCCTGCGCGCAGGAGAAGCGCTACGCCTTCCTGCTCTCCGCGATGCCGGAACCCTTCACCGGCGCCACGGGCACCCCGGTCGCCCCGGTCGCGGTGCTCTGACCCGCAGCGTCGGCGGTGCCGCGATGACGACAACCCCGAAAATCCAGGGCCGACGCTCGACCACCGATGGGCCGGCCCGCATCACAGCGCACAGGACGGTCCGACATGCCACGCGCCGAGCAGCTGCCGTGGGGCTGCCTAAAGTCGATTCGTGCCACCACGACCGATGGCGAGGGCGTCGGCGAACCGGCCGAGGCCGGGGGTATCGCGCGGGAGCATGCGGTACACGGCCAGGGCTCTGGCCCGGGTAAGCCCATTGCGGTAGGGAACGGGGAGGTTCCCGTACGCCTGGGCTGCGATGTAGGCGGCTTCGGCGCGCTCACCGTCGTGAACCTTGCAGCTTGACCGGTCGATCGAGATCAGTGCCCGTGTCATCAGCGACGGGGCCCTCGACAGCTCCAGGGCTCTGGCCTGGGTCTCGTACGCCCGCCCGGTCTGACCGAGCAGCGTCAGTGCCTGGCTCATATGGACGTGGTGCTTTTGGGCGGGGTAGCCGAACCAAGTGTCGCTCTGCTGCTGTGGGCTGAGGCGTTCGACCAGGGCCTCCACTCGGGCAACGGCGTCCAGGGCCTTTTCGGTGTACCCGCCGACCGCGTACGCCCGGGACGCGACCGCGTAGGCCAGCGCGGCGGGCGCGGACGGCTTCTCTCCTGCGAGGAAGAGGGCTCGTTCGGCGAGGTCTGCAGCGGCCTGCGGGGCGCCGTAGTTCAGTGGCACCATCGCCTCGCGGCCC
The DNA here is from genome assembly GCF_042262625.1 of Streptomyces sp. NPDC056347. Taxonomy (NCBI): domain Bacteria; kingdom Bacillati; phylum Actinomycetota; class Actinomycetes; order Kitasatosporales; family Streptomycetaceae; genus Streptomyces; species Streptomyces sp. NPDC056347. The sequence continues at coordinate 50,830 of NZ_JBHJQP010000017.1, forward strand.
ACGACCCAGGCGTGTAGGAGCTTGTCTCCGGACTTGCTCGCGGCCCGCCCCGCAGTACCGAACCAGCGGTGGGCTTCGCGATGCTCGCCCAAGTCGTGGAGGACGATGGCGACCATTCCGGCCATCTGCGCGGTGACGTGACACAGCCGGGATCGACTCTTGTCCGTCTGCGGCCTGGCCAGCAGGTTTTTCAAGTCCTGGAAGTCCACAGCCAGGTCGGAGAGCACGTCGGCAGGGGCCTGGCCATGGTAGCCGTAGCCGTAGCGTTCGGCGGTCGATTCCCAGTGGGCGAGGTCGGAGTGGGTGTGATCGGCGGCGAGGGCTGCGTCAACGTCGGTACGGGTGGTAGTCAAAGCGGCGAGCCCGGTACCTGCCAGACCGGCAGCGAGCGCGCCGCGCATCACATCGCGGCGCTTCATCGGATCGTCCTCATCTCCTTTACTCATTAAGGAACTTGAGTGGCGATTCACCTCCCATGGCCTTGAGGCCAAGCCTAAGGCAGCGCCCGGAATGTGAAGCCCGTCGGCAATGCGCTCTAGGACCGGCAGGGATGTGACTGCTCCGTCTCCGCGAGCCATGCGACTCACGCGTTGGGGGCGGATGTCGCAGGCTTCGGCAAGCCGGTTGTAGCTGATGCCCGCCTCGTCGTGGGCGAGCGCGAAGACGACGCCGATGTCGCGCCGATGTAAAGCTTCGATCACACGTCGGTCTTTTCGCAGGTCAGCGGGGAGTGCTGCCGGTGACACGGGAAGTTCCATGCTGCTTACCTCTCCGGTGACCCCATGGTGTGCCCCCCGCCATGGGGGGGCCTTCGTGAGGTTACCGCCCGTTGGCGCCTGTCCTTGAATGACAACGCCAGCCGAGGACTCCACTCCGCCGACACCTCGAACATTCGCCTGTCACCGGCGGCGGGCCCCAGCCCTCTTGGAGGACAAATTGGACATCCCTCTCACCCTCGCGCCACCCAACACGCGGCCGGAGATCGACTGGACCGCCTTGCAGAACTTCGCTGCTCTGCGAGGGCAGTTACGGATCTCGCTGACCCCGCGCTGCAACATCGCCTGCTGGTTCTGCCACAACGAGGGCGACGTGCCGCCGCCGCTGACCCGGACCAACCGCAGTCAACAGCCCCGTGAACGGGCCCTGTGCGCCGAGCACTACCTCATCATGATCACCGCGCTGATGGAGGCCGGGTTGAAGCGGGTCTACTTCACCGGCGGGGAACCACTCACCTCTCCACTGGCCCGCCCAGTACTCGAACAACTCCCACCACCACCTCCCGACGCCTCGTACACCCTGATCACGAACGGGACGCGGGTGCGTACTCACCGGTCATGGCTGGCCCGCACGCCACTGGACAAGGTCAAGGTGTCCCTGCACTACTTCTCCGACGAGACTCTGAAGGCCATCGCCGGAACCCGCATCGGCATCACGACCATCCTCGACGGCATCGACACCGCCCGCGAGATCTTCGACCGGGTGGAGCTGAACTGCCTGCTGATGCGGGAGAACGCCCACGAGATCCGCCCCATCCTGGAATTCGCCCTCAATCGGCGCATGCCCGTGCAGTTCATCGAACTGGTCGGCACGGACTTCAACACGGGCCGGGCCGCCTCCGCCGTCCCCGCCGACGACACCATCGCCTACCTACGGACCCTGACCAGCGACGAGCACACCGAGGTCGCCGGAGTCGGGCAGGGGCGGAGGGTCTTCCGCGTCGACGGGGTCGAGATCGAGGTCATCCACCGCAACCTCGGCCGCCATCACGTCGGCCAGTGCGGCGCGTGCTCCCTGCGCCCCCAGTGCGTCGAAGGACTCTGGGCCCTGCGCGTCGACCACGACGGTGGCCTCCAGCCGTGCCTGCTCCGCGAGGACCTACGCATGGACCTCAAGCCCTATCTGGACGACCCCGACCAGCTCGCCGCCGCCGTTGCCCGGCACGTGACCGCCTTCACCGAGGGGACCCTGTGAATCTGCCGCACGGCTACGAGCCGTCCTCCGCCGTCGATCGCCAGGAGCCGTTCATCGTCCTGGAAGGGGTCTCCGGCATCGGGAAGTCCACCCTTGCCAAGCTCCTGTCCGAGCGACTCGGCGGAACCGGTCTGCACACCCTGCCCGATCCGCACTCCGAATGGTCGGGCCACGCCAACCGACAACTGCGTCCGCTGCCCCAGTTCGCGTTCTACCTCTCCGGGCTCCTGCACGCCTCCGATGTCGTACGCCGCGACCGTGCGCTCGGCCCTGTGATCGCCGACCGGTACGCGTCCTCAGTCATCGCCTGCCACGCGGCCGTCAACAGGGTCGGCGTCGAGGACGTGGCCCGGTTCATGGCACCGTTCCGTCCCTATCTGGAGATCCCGCACCACACGTTCTACTTGAGGTGCTCGGAGGCGGCGCTCAGGGACCGCATGACGGCCAAGGAGACAGCGACCGGGCTCACCCCCGACGACCAGGACCTGTTCGACGTGCCGGGACGGCTGGCCGTGCTGCTGGCCAACTTCGAGGCGGTCGCCGCCGACGACCCCACCGCCGTCCCTGTGGACACCGACAACAAGACCCCCGAGGAACTCGCCGACTGGATCGCCAACCGCCTGGAGACCGATCGTGCTTAACCCCATCGACACCGACAAGGTGATTCGCGACGGCGGCGTGACCGGCCGTTTCCCCGGCGAGATCCACGAAGGCGTCGCCTGGTGGGTGGCGGCCTGCCTGGTCGTCATCACCAGGGCCCAACACCTGGCGGTCGCCCACGACGGGCACCCCACCAGCGTCGCGTTCCACGACCGGCTGTGCCGGGGGGCGGTCAACGCCGACCACCACGCCTGCCATGTCGCCGACCTCGGCGAAGCGACGAAAGGAGTCCTGATGGCCGCCATGCAGGATCTTGGGGCCGTACCCGGCATCCGCGTGTCCACCCTGCCCGCCCACGACGGGCAGACCGTACGGATCTCCCTGTACGACCAAGAAGGCCGGCCCCTCGGGGAGGACGAGGGCCTGGGCAGGATCCGGGACCTGATCGCCTCCGACCGGGTGCCCATCCCCGTCAACACCGCGGCCAAGGGCACCGTCGCACCGTACCCGTGCGGGGAGGGGCAGGCGTGATCAACGCGGCCGAACTCATCGGAACTGGTGCAGGCATCCTGTTCGTCACGCTGGACTCCCTGCGCTACGACGTCGCCCAGCAGGCGTACGGCGAGGGCCTCACGCCCCGACTGGCAGCCCTCCTGCCCCACGGTGGGTGGGAAAGGCGGCAGACCCCCGGGACCTTCACCCTGCCCGCCCACATGGCGCTCTTCTCCGGGTTCCTGCCCAAGCTTCCCCGCCCCGACCAGCCACCGCGCATGTGGGAGTGCCGGCCTCCGGCCTTCAAGAAGGTCCCCGACCAGACCTTCGTGTTCGACGCCCCCAACCTTCTCGCCGGACTCGGTCAGCACGGATACCGCACGGTGTGCATCGGCGGCGTCACCTACTTCTCCCGCGAGACCCCCCTCGGCAGCGTCCTCCCGGACATGTTCGACGAGGACCATTGGCGGCCCGAGTTCTGCTCACCCGAACCCGACTCCACCCGCCACCAGGTCGACCACGTCCTGGAAGCCGCGGAATCGCACGCGGGCACCTCACTGTTCCTGTTCCTCAACGTCTCCGCCACCCACGTACCTCACGGTCACTACCTCGGCGAATCCACCGACACGGCCGCGTCGCAGAAGGCCGCGCTCACGTACGCCGACGAGCACCTCGCCCGGCTGATCACCACCCTGACCGCCAAACGCAGATGGCTCGTCATCATGTGCGCCGACCACGGCGACGCCTACGGAGAGGACGGCTACCACGGACGGGGTATCGCACACTCCGTCGTGATGAACGTTCCCTACGCGGCCTGGGTGCGATAAGCCCTGCGATTATGCTCGCCCGCCATGACCGAGAACCAGGCACCCGCATGTGGTCCGGCCCACGACGCAGCCGTCGTCGTGGCCCGCGACGCCGACGGCATGGTCGCACTGCTGTCCGCCGCCTTCCCCCGCCATGGCGGCGAGCACCTGTTCCTCCCCGGCGGACGGCGGGAGGACGGCGAGACACCGGAGCAATGCGCACGGCGCGAGCTTCGCGAGGAGGCCGGGATCACCGCCGGCCACTGGCGGCCCCTTGGCGTGTACGCGATCACCCTGGACTCCGCCGCCCGCGTCCACCTCTACGAAGCCCGCGACCTGACCCTCGGGCCACAGGAACTGACCGTTACGGAGAAGGACTTCAAGCTTTCCTGGTGGCCCATGACAGATGCTCTGGGGGCCGTTGGGAGCGGGCGCTTCCTTCTCCCGGCCGGGCCCCTCGCCCTCTTCCTCGCCAACAGGCCCTGAACGCCGGGCGTCCGCACCGATCAAAGCACTCGGCACGCTCGACGCAGTCGGAGCGGGCCGCCCCGGGGGCGGCGCACTCCGACTGCTTTAACCTTTATGCAGATTCCCGGGGCGTCACGCGAGATGCGTGACGGCCCGCTTCACCGGGCGTTTGCGCAGGTCCGGCGCGGGCGTGCCGGTGGCGCCGGGGTGCAGCGGCAGCTGGATCAGCGGCGCGCGCCGGTCGACCTCGCACCAGATGCGCTTGCCCGAGCCCTCCGGCTGCCAGCCCCAGCGGTCGGCGAGGCCGTCCACCAGCTCCAGGCCCCGGCCGTTGGTGTCCTCGCCCGCCGCGTGCCGTTGCAGGGGCGGACGGCAACTGGCGTCGGCCACCTCCACCCGGACCGTCCCGGGCGCACCGCAGGCGCCGGTCGGGCCGAACAGCATGCGCAGCACGGCCGGGCACCCGGTGTGCACCACCGCGTTGGTGACGAGCTCCGAGATCAGCAGGATGAGCGTCTCGGCCAGTGGCTCGTCGTCACTTATCCCGGACCCGACCAGTCTCGACCGGGCCCATCTACGGGCCCGGCCGACCTCCGCGGGGTCGGCCCCGACTTCCAGCTGAACTTGAAGCACCTGCACCGCTCACACCATCCGAACCGGCGGACACATCGCCTCGCGCCTCCTCGGGGTCACGGAACGTGATTCCCCTACGAGACAGCATGGTTGACGTACAGTCACCGCAACAAGCGCTTCGGGCATACTCCAGCGCGAAGGAGTACGCGTGCTGCATACTGTGCGACGCGCTTCGCGGGGAGTCGAACAGCGGCCCGCACGGACCGCTTCCCGGGCGCGCCCGGCGCCGCTGCCTGGACCGCGAGCAGGACACCGCTTCCGGGCCGGACTCGCCGCACCGGCCATCACCGGATTGCCCGGTTCCAGTTCCTGTCGCACTCCACGGAGCGTACCCGAGCCGGGCGCCGACTCCGCCCCGTGACGAAAGATGTGCCGGACATCGATCGGGGCCCGCCGCAGATGTCTCACGCTGCGTGATTCCGTGGGGCCGAGGGGCGCCCCGTGCCGCGCCGGGCGGTTCCGGAGGATTCCGGGCCGCCGAAGCCTGCACGGGATCCGTCCGGATTCAGCACGAATTCGTCCTGATTCGACACAGATCCCCCGCGAGCACCTCCTCGGCCGCCGCCGCGGTGCGCCACTGCCCGGCGCGCAGCCAGGCCCGTTTGAGGTGCAGGTGGACGTCGGACTCCCAGGTGAAGCCCATGCCCCCGTGCACCTGGAGGCAGTCGCGCGCGTTGTGGACCGCCGCGTCGTCGGCGAGCAGTTTGGCGCCCGCGATCTCGACCGGGTCCGCGGTCACGGCCGCCGCGTAGACCGCGCAGCGGGCCAGTTCGGCACGGACCAGCATCCCGGCGCACAGGTGCTTGACCGCCTGGAAGGAGCCGATCGGAGCGCCGAACTGCTCGCGCGTACCGGCGTACTCGACGGCCATCTCGGTGGTGCGGGCGGCGCTGCCCAGCTGTTCGGCGGCGGCGAGCAGGGCGCCCTCGTCGCGGGGGTGGCCGCCGCCGGGCGGCAGCGGTTCGTCGGCGGTCACCGGCCCGGCCGGCCGCCACAGCGGGGTGAACGGGTCGGTGGAGCGTACGGACACGGCGGCCTCCCGTACCGGCCCGGCGTCCCGGACCAGGCCGCAGGCGACGTCGCCGAGGACGAGGAGCGCGTCCGCCCCGCCCAGGTGGGCCACCGGCTGCCCCGCGTCGGCCGCCGCGACCACCGCCTCGCCCCGGGCCGCGCCCTTCACGGCCCCGGCGGCGAGGTGGGTGGCGATGAGCGGACCGGGCAGCAGCACCCGCCCCGCCTCCTCGAAGAGCAGGACGGCCTCGGGCAGCCCGAGACCGACGCCGCCCTCCGCCTCCGGCAGCCGCAGTGCGAAGAACCCGGCGTCGCCGAGCTCCCGCCACAGGGCCGGGTCCACCGCGGTGCCGCTCTCCAGCGCGGCCCGCATCCGGTCCCTGCCGAACCGCCCGGCGAGGAGGTCCCGCACCCCCGCGCGCAGGGCCCGCTGGTCGTCCGAGAGCTGGAAGTCCATGAGTGTCAGCGCCCCTTCGGCAGGCCGAGCACGCGTTCGGCGACGATGTTCCGCTGGATCTGCGAGGTGCCCGCGGCGATGGTGTACGAGAGCGAGGAGAGCCGGTCCAGCACCCATTCCCGGTCCAGGTCGGCGCCGTCGGCCCCGAGGACTTCGACGGCCGCCTCGTACAGCTCCTGGCGGGCGTGCGAATAGCGCAGCTTGAAGACGGAGCCGCCGGTGCCCACGACACCGCCCCGGCCGGCCTCGCTCACGTTCCACTGGGTGAGCCGCCACAGCGCCCGGAACTCGGCGTTCAGCCGCCCCAGCCTGCGGCGGAGCACCGGATCGTCCCAGCTGCCGCGGCGCCGGGCCTCGGCGGCGAGTTCGGACAGGGTGCGGCGGCAGGCGACGACCTCGCCGACGAAGGCGGTGCCGCGTTCGAAGGAGAGGGTGACCATGGTGACGCGCCAGCCGTCGTTCTCCGCGCCGACCCGGTTGCCGACCGGCACCCGCACCTCGTCGAGGAAGACCTCGGCGAACTCGGTCGATCCGGCCAGGGTGCGCAGCGGGCGGACGGTGACGCCGGGGGCGTCCATCGGCATCGCGAGCCAGGTGATCCCCCGGTGCCGGGGGGCCGCCGGGTCGGTGCGGACCAGCAGTTCGCACCAGTCGGCCACTTCCGCGTGAGAGGTCCAGATCTTGCTGCCGCTCACCACGTAGTGGTCGCCGTCGCGCACCGCGCGGGTCCGCAGCGCGGCGAGGTCCGATCCGGCGTCGGGCTCGCTGAACCCCTGGCACCAGATCTCGTCGCCGCGCAGCACCGGCGGCAGCCACCGGGCCCGCTGCCCCGCCGTGCCCTCGGCGGCGATCGTCGGCCCGGCGTGCAGCAGCCCGACGAAGTTCGCGCCGACGTACGGGGCCCCGGCCCGCTCGGTCTCCTCCAGGAAGATCAGGTGCTGGGTGGGGGTGGCGCCCCGGCCGCCCGCGTCGAGCGGCCAGTGCAGACCGGCGTACCCGGCGTCGTACAGCCTGCGCTGCCAGGCCGTGTCGTACGCGCGGCGGCCCGGCCAGTCCTCGGGGGCGGGTTTCGCGGGCAGCGACGGGAGCACGGCGGCCAGCCACGTCCGCAGCCGCGCCCGGAACTCCTCTTCCTCCTCCGTGTACGCGAGGTCCACGGCCGCCTACTTGTCCAGGTCCAGATCGAGCATCCGGATCGCGTTTCCGCGCATCAGTTTGTAGACGGTCTCGTCGTCCAGTCCCTTGACGTGGTCGAGGGCGACCTCCTTGGTGTGCGGGAAGGTCGAGTCCACGTGCGGGTAGTCGGTCTCGAAGGTGGCGTTGTCGCGCCCGACGACGTCGAGCGAGGCGACGCCGTGCTTGTCACGGAAGAAGCAGCAGAAGATCTGCCGGTAGTAGTACGTGGACGGCGGCTCGGGGATCAGCCCGCGCACCCCGCCCCACGCCCGGTGCTCCTCCCAGACGTCGTCGGCGCGCTCCAGGGCGTACGGGATCCAGCCCATCTGGCCCTCGCTGTACGCGAGCTTGAGCTGCGGAAACTTCACCAGGACGCCGCTGAAGAGGAAGTCCATCATCGAGGCCATCGCGTTGTTGAAGGAGAGGCTGGCCTGGACGGCGGGCGGGGCGTCCGGAGAGGCGGCCGGCATCTGCGAGCTGGACCCGATGTGCATGTTGACGACCGTGCCGGTCTCCTCGCAGACGGCGAAGAAGGGGTCCCAGTAGCCGGTGTGGATGGAGGGGAGCCCGAGGTGGGTGGGGATCTCCGAGAAGGTGACCGCCCGCACCCCGCGCGCCGCGTTCCGCCGGATCTCGGCGACGGCGAGGCCGATGTCCCAGAGCGGGATGATGCAGAGCGGGATCAGCCGGCCGCCGCTGTCGCCGCACCACTCCTCGACCATCCAGTCGTTGTAGGCGCGGACGCAGGCGAGCGCGACCTCCTTGTCGTGCGCCTCGGCGAAGGTCTGGCCGCAGAAACGCGGGAAGGTCGGGAAGCAGAGGCTGGCCTCGACGTGGTTGAGGTCCATGTCCTTCAGCCGTTCGGCCGGGTCCCAGCAGCCGCGCCGCATCTCCTCCCGGGTGATGCCCTCCAGCGTCATGTCGTCGCGGTCGAAGCCGACGGCGGCGATGTTCCGCTTGTACGGGAACTTCAGGTCCTCGTAGATCCACCAGTCGGTGGGCGGGCCGTCCGGGTCCATCGTGATGACGTACTTGCCGCCGGTGTACGCCAGCTCGCCGATGCCCGCGGTGAGCGGCTGCGGACCGCGTTCGCGGTACTTCGCGGGCAGCCAGGTCGAGAAGAGGTGGGGCGGCTCGATCACATGGTCGTCGACGCTGACGATCCGAGGCAGTTCCGTCATGGTGTCCCCTCCGGCGAACGCATTTCTGATGACCCGTCAGATCGATGTCGCCCTCAGGCTAGCCCCGCACCCCTGGACCGACAAGGCGCGGCGCTCTACGCTCTCCGCACGATCTGACTACCCGTCAGCAATCGAGAGGGGTCGGCCATGACCGGGACCGCGCACGCCCTGAGCACCTCGGGCACCTTCTGGGAACTCGTCGAACGCCGGGCCGCCCTGACCCCGGACCGCCCGTTCCTCCTCCAGGGCGACCGCGTCCTGACCTTCGGCGGACTGCGCGAGCGCGGCGAGCGGGTGGCGGCCGGGCTGTGGGAGATGGGCGTACGCCCCGGCGGCGTCGTCGCCTGGCAGCTGCCGACCCGGATCGAGACGGTGCTGCTGTCCTTCGCGCTGACCCGGATCGGGGCCGTCCAGTCGCCCGTCATCCCGTTCTACCGGGACCGCGAGACGGGGTTCGCGCTGCGCGAGTCGGAGGCGGAGTTCTTCGCGGTGCCGGGCACCTGGCGGGGGTTCGACCACACGGCGATGGCCCGGCGGCTGGGCGGGGAGCGCGGGCCGGGGGCGTTCGAGGTCTTCGAGGCGTACGACGCGCTCCCGGACGGCGACCCCTCGGTGCTGCCGCCGCCGCCCGGTGACGGCACGGCGGTGCGCTGGATCTACTGGACCTCGGGCACCACCTCCGACCCGAAGGGCGTGCTGCACACCGACCGGAGCCTGATCTCGGCGGGCGCCTGCCTGGCCCACGCGCTGCGGCCGACCGGGGACGACGTCGGCTCGATGGCCTTCCCGTTCGCCCATGTCGCCGGGCCCGACTACTCCGTGATGCTGCTGCTGTACGGGTTCCCCGCGGTGCTGTTCGAGCACTTCGCGCTGCCGGACGCGCTGGCGGAGTACCGACGGCACGGGGTGACGTTCGCGGGCGGGTCCACCGCGTTCTACTCGATGTTCCTGGCCGAGCAGCGCAAGGCCCCGGCCGAGAAGCCCGTCCCCACCCTCCGGCTGCTGGCGGGCGGCGGCGCGCCCAAACCCCCGGAGCTCTACCGCGCGGTGGTACGGGAGATGGGCGTCCAGCTCACCCACGGCTACGGCATGACCGAGGTCCCGATGATCACCATGGGCGCCCCCGACGACACCGCGGAGCACCTCGCCGGGACGGAGGGACGCCCGCCCGGGGGCATGGAGATCCGGATCACCGACGAGCGGGGCGAGCCCCTGCCGTACGGCACCGACGGCGAGGTCCGGCTGCGCGGCGAGGCCGTGTGCGCGGGCTACCTGGACCCGGCGGCCACCGCCGCGGCGTTCGACGCCGAGGGCTTCCTGATCACCGGCGACGTCGGCCATCTCCGCGAGAGCGGCCATCTGGTGCTCACCGGGCGCCTCAAGGACATCATCATCCGCAAGGGCGAGAACATCTCCGCCAAGGAGATAGAGGACCTGCTCCACCTCCACCCGGGCGTCGGCGACGCCGCCGTGATCGGCCTCCCGGACCCGGAGCGCGGCGAACTGGTCTGCGCGGTCGTCGAGCAGCCCCCGGGCGCGGCCCCCCTGACCCTGGCCGCCCTCACCGCCCACCTCCGCGCCGAGGGCCTCGCCGTGCACAAGCTCCCCGAGCGCCTGGAGACCGTGGACGCCCTGCCCCGCAACGAGACGCTCCGCAAGGTCCTCAAGTACCGCCTCCGGGAGCGGTTCGCCTGAGCCCGGGCCGGTACCGGTGCCAGTGCCGGAGAGGGCTGCGGAACCGGCGCCCGCCCTGGGCGGTACGGGCCTGCGGGACGCGCCCCGCTCCCCTCAGCCCCGGCAGGAATGCAGGATCCAGGGCAGGACGAAGACCAGGAAGATCAGGCAGCCGAGGGGGCCGCAGCCGTCGTCGTCACCGTCGACCGCGCGCCTGATCCGGTCCCGCTCGTCCCTCCGGCCCCGTTCGTAGGCTTCGCGCTCGCCGCCGCCGTACCAGGACATGTCTCCCCCTCGCCCATCACCTCAGGACCGGAAGGGCGCTCGTCGGGGCGCCCCGCACGGTGGAAGTCATCGTCCCAGCGGGGGCGGGGGACGACTTGGGAATCCGTGCCGGGTGACTTGTGATTCGGTGCGGACCCGGCCCGGCCGCCCCGCTCAGGCGGAGAGCGGGCGGGTGTCGGGGGCGACGGCGGTGGCGGGGTCCGGGTAGACGTCGAAGAGGCGGCGTACGCCGAGGGCGGCGAGCACCCGGTTCACGTGCGAGCCCTCCTCCGCGCCCCGGGCCGGGAGGACCAGGCGCAGACGGCCGCCGCAGGAGCGCATCAGGCGGCGGGCCGCGATCAGCACGCCGACGCCGCTGGAGTCGCAGAACAGCACCTCGGAGAGGTCGAGCACCACGTCGTGCCGGCCGGCGGCGACCGCGTCGTGAACGGACTGGCGCACGGCGGGCGACGTCAGCAGATCCAGTTCGCCGCGGATGCGCAGTACGGTCCATTCGGCCTGCACGGTCTCGGCCACGGTGAGTGTCACGCGACTGGGCCTCTCGTTCCGGGAATTCCAGGAATTCCAATGCTTCGGAGGATTCCGGATATTCCGACGATCCGGAAGTTTTCGTTCCTTCTCGCCGCTGCCCCGGCCACAGCCGTGCGAAACACCGACCGACCCGACAGAACACCGCCTGATTCCGACGGAAACGATCACTTCAGGTCGGATTCCAGCGTCACCCGATGCCATGCTCCCCTACCATCCCGGGCCGCTTCGGGGGCGCACTTGCCACAAAGGTACGTACATCACCGGTACCGCCGACTACATTCGGCGTGACGAGGGGAACATGGCTGGGGGCCGCATGGCGAAAAACGCACCACCCCGCTGGGACCGCAACATGCAGCAGCGGCTGACCCGCGGCGAGGCCGCCGCGCTCGGCGAGCTCTACGACCGCTTCGCGTCGCTGGTGCACAGCCAGGCCCAGCGGATGCTCGACGACGACACCGCCGCCGACCTGGTGACCCGCGAGGTCTTCGGCTACGTGTGGGAGAACCCGGACGCGTACGACCCCCGGCAGGGCTCGATGCGGGCCTGGGTGGCCCGGCTCGCCCACCGGCACTCGGTGCGCCGGCTGCGCGAGGCGGGCACCGGCGGCGGGAACGGCGAGGACACCGCGGACTTCGACGCGCTGGAGGAGCGGGTGCACCGGGCCACCTCCGCCGCGCGGGCCGACTACATCGTCGCGTCCATGCCCGCCCCGCTGCGGGCCGCCCTGGAGCTCGCGTACGTCCAGCGTCGGGACTACCGGCAGGCCGCGGCCGATCTCGGGGTCACCGAGGACGAGGCCCGCCGCCGTCTCCGGCTCGGCCTCCAGCTCCTCTCCAGCGCCCACACCCGCCCCCTCGACGGCGTCTCGCCGCCCGGATACGGACATTCCCGGTGACCGACGACTCGATCGGGCCCGACGGCGACGGCCACCAGGACGACGGAAACGGCGCGCACGAGGAGCACGGCACGCAGGACGGGCACGCCGGGCACGGCGAGCGGCCCGGGCAGGAGGGGCAGGACGGCCTCCGGAACGCCCGGCGCATACCGGCACCGCGGTTCGCGGCCGACGACCTCGACCTCGCCATGATGCCGCTCCCGTCGGTGCCGCCGCTGCCCGGCCCCGTCCCACCGCCCGACACGGCACCCGTGCCCTCCCCGCCGCTCCGGCCGGAACCGGAGCCACCGCACCGGGTCCTCAAGGCGCTGCTCGGCGCCTGGGCCCTGGCCGCCTGCTCCGTGGAGGAGACCGAGGCCGTCGAGGCACATCTGACCGAGTGCGCCGCCTGCGCGGACGAGGCGCTGCGCCTGCGCGACGCGGTCGGGCTGCTGCACACCGACCGCAGCCTGGACCTCGACCCGACGCTGCGGGGGCGGGTGATCGAGGCCTGCCTGAGCCGCCGCCCGGCCGCCATCCCGGTGCCGGACTGGGCCTCCCCGTACGAGGCGGAGACCGCCCGGCTCGACGCCCTGCTGCGGGACATCGGCAGTGCGGAGTGGCACGCCCCGGTGCGGCTGAAGTGGTTCGAGAGCGAGCAGGAGACCGGCCGCCGGACCACGGTCGCGGGCGTCATCGGGCATCTGATGACCGTCGACGGGCTGATCGGCACCGCCCTCGACATCGACGTACCGCTCGGCGACGGCCATCTCGGCGCCGGCACCGGGTGGCCGCTCTCACCCACCGCACGGACCGAGGCGTACTGGTCGGCGAACCGGCTTCCGCCCACCCGGGCGGTCCACGAACCGTGGCGCGCGCAGAGCCACACGCTCATCCGCACGGTCTCCTTCGCCGGACGCCGGGTGTCCGAGCTGTCCGTCTCGTACGGGGACTTCGCCCTCCCGATGCACGACGCCCTGCTGGACCGGGCCTTCGAGTGCTGGGTGCACGGCGGCGACATCGCGGACGCGGTGGCCTATCCGTACGGAACACCGTCCGCCCCGCATCTCAACCGGATGATCGATCTGGCGGCCCGGCTGCTGCCCGCCACCCTCGCCGAGCGCCGCCGGACCGGGCTGGCCGGGCCCGCCCGGCATCTGGTGGCGGCCGGTTCGCCGGGCCGGTCGCTGCATCTGGAGGTCGAGGGCTCGGGCGGCGGCGACTGGTACGTGCCGCTGGACTCCCCGGCCGCGCTCGGCTCGCCCGCGCACGCCGTGGCGCAGGTCGCGCTGGACGGGGTGGAGTTCTGCCGGCTGGTCGCCGGGCACGTGTCGCCGGAGGAAGCGGCGGCCGGGCAGCAGGGCGACCGCGAGGCCATCCGCGACGTGCTCTTCGCCGCGGCCTCGCTGAGCCGCCTGTAGGGCGTGTCCGGCAGGTCGCGGCCGGGGCCGGGGCCGCGGTGGAGGCCGGCACGGCGCTCCCGGCCGCGTCGTCGACGTGCCCGGACAGCTCCCGCCCGGCCGCGGCCGGG